>JABHIW010000043.1 GCA_018670825.1 Candidatus Scalindua sp.
AGCGATAGAAACTGAGTTGATAGAAACCCTGCAGCAGATTGATAAAGCAGACGAGGTGGACTACCTCTATTTTGTGGACAGTTTTGGAGCATTCTATTCAGAACAGATAACCAGCTATCTGAAGCTTTATAAAGAGCATGCTCCGAGTAAGGAACTCGGATTCCACGGTCACAATAACCAGCAACTGGCTTTTTCTAATACCCAGCAGGTTATTATCGACGGTGTCAATCTGCTTGACGCGACTATAAACGGTATAGGCCGTGGAGCTGGCAACTGTAATCTCGAACTTCTACTTAACTTCCTGAAAAATCCAAAGTTCGATGTAAGACCGATATACAAAGCAATACAGGAATCCCTGGTACCACTGCGTAAGGAAATTGAGTGGGGATTTAATGATATTTATGGAATCAGTGGCCACCTGAATCAGCATCCTCGTGACGCAATGAAGCAACGAGGCAATCCTGAAATCAGAGATAACTGTTATGATTTTCTATTGGAATCTACTAGCGATTGATGTCGTTTCAACATTTCGTCTGGTAACGATTCCGTAAAGCATCTCTTTCATCTACAGAATGGTGTAAGAATCAAATCTCATAGTTACATACAAAATAGTAGATTGGGCCTGTCCAGACGGACAGGCCCACCATCTACTTTTCATTTTGTGTAATATCCTCTTGCTGTAGTTCCTGGTTATAAATTTTCAAGTATGCTTCTTGTCATACCCGAGTGCTTTAAACGGGTATTTTTATGCCAGTTCATACTAGATTCCCGCTAAAAACATGCGTGAATTACACGTTGGAGAAGGGTAGTTAATAAAGCGTACGCAAGACTTTTACTCATACTTCAGGAGGAGTGCTGTAGCTTTTTCAGATTACAATAGTAAAGATTGAAGCTGTTAATATTTTGATTATAATGCATTAATGATGAGAAACTATTTATCAAAAATTGGAACTGCAGCGGGCATTATCACTATTATAGTCTCATTAATGGGATGTGCTCATAACAGAGCATTGAATAAACTGGAAAAATTGACTTTGGATGACAATGAATATGACCATAATCATTCAAAATCGAAGGTAATCTGTTGTATTGAAAGTATTGATTATGAACGTAAGCATGAAGAGATTATAAATATAATATTTAATAGTGGTAATCTTGATTTAATTGACGAGTTTGTTGAATATTTTCCGGGAGATTATAGAAACTATATAATCAGAGGAGATGCTTATTTGAAGAATGCAATGGTGCAACAAATGATAGGTATTTTTATGAAATCTTCAGCAGCAGCTTCAGTTAATACCGCTAAAGAGAGTTACATGAAGGCGTTGGAGTTAAATAATAGAGATATTTATGCCCTAGGTGTCCTTAGTTTTATGTATGGAGAAGATAATGAATACGATAAGGCGAAAGAACTATTACATAGAGGGATTGAGATTGCACCAAATAATCCTCTGCTTTACCTGGCGTTGGGTGAAATGTATGATCGAAAAGAAGAATATAATACTGCAATCGATTATTACAAAAGAGTACTGGAATTTACGGAGGAGGAAGTAAAAAAGGATTTTGAACACATGAACCAATATTACCATACACTGGTAGATTATTTTCCCAATTCCCTTGAAGAGGCAAAAGGAGAAGCAGAAAAGATTTTAAACAAATTGAAGATAAAACAAGATGACATGGATATCTCTCTCAACTGATCCGGAAACAAATAAACACAAACTGTTGTTTTAAGCGGCCAGACCTTCTTTCCACTCATCTCGAAACTTCCCCAGTTTTTACCCACTTTTTATCAGGTTTATCCAGACTTTTACCCATCCGCATAGTTCACATTACACCACCATTATAAGAAAAATGAAATTTCTTATCCTTCTAAATATCAGATACTTACATTATATTTAAAAAGTTGATTCATTGATCAAAATATAGATTGGCATATTGGTTGCGATTCACACAACACAATGTTTTTGTATCTAAACGAAATTGATTGTTCGGATAAAATAAAATTTTAACATATGAATCCAGGAAAAGAATAGGAGGCCCGTGTGGATATCCAATCTGTTAATAAGCAATTTTCAAAACGTTTCTTTATGTGCATCAGTCTCATCCTTGCACTGTTTCTTGCGTCATGCTCAAATTCAACATTTACAACCGGTGACAGTGCCAGCATAGTACTTTCCGCAATTGATTTTGATAATGCCGGATATTTATCTGACAGTTCAGGAGACGGGTTGCTTTTTAACCACCCAAAAGGTATTGCCAGTGATGATACTCGCCTTATTTTAGCTGATACCCATAACAACAGAGTATTGATTTGGAACACCATTCCAACAGCCGATAATACGGTACCTGATCTTGTTTTGGGACAGACAGACTTTCTTGGTAATGATTCCGGAAGGGGTGATGCTTCAACGGGACTTGATATGATGAACTGGCCTACCAGTGTGGCTATATACAATGATAATTCAACTGTTATGCTGGCTGTTGCCGACGCATATAATGACCGTGTATTAGTCTGGACAAGCTGGCCGATATCTGATGGGCAGGCGGCTGATTTTGCATTAACCGGGTCAGATCTGGCATGGCCGTGGGGTGTCTGGACTGACAGTACCAGCCTTATGGTTTCCAGTACAACACCTGCGAACAAGGTGTTGGTATGGGATAGTTTCCCTACCAGCAACACGACAAATGATTGGGATTTTTCGTCAAACAGTGAAATGGGAACACCACGTTCTATAGTTTCAGATGGTTCAACCTTTCTTGCAGTTGCCGACCACAACCCCGACTCAAGCAGAAGTACTGCACAGGGAAGCTTTGCCTGGGCCAGTGATGGTACTGGCCTCCCGACATCAGCTTCCGATCACGCCTCGGATTGCTTTATGGAAGATGCTACTGATGCAAACTTTGCTTGGTTACAGGGAGATATTACCAAGAGTAGTGGGCTTTATATGATCGGCAGGACTCTCCATTATTGGTCCTTACTTCCCACAAGTGGTTGTGACTCTCCCGATGCTTCAATCAGTTCTTCAAGTTACAATTTTGAAGGCGGCGACGGATCTGACCTTGTTGCAGTTGATTCCGACGGTGATGGGACCGATGATATGTTATTTGTTTCATTAACAAACGGGAATAAGGTTGTCGGGTATTCAACAATGCCGACAAGCAGCAGTGATGTGCCTGATTTAGTACTGGGAAGCGCTGATATTAACACCAATACACTCGATGATTTTTATATTACGAACCCTGTACCGGCATGTGACGGGACAAACCTTTATGTATCGTCAGATTTTGACAGAAATCTTCATATATGGACTTCCTATCCTACATCCAGCGGACAGGCACCGGATGACACAATTACTCTATCTGACTATATTGATTTTGCACCGTGGGACAACGCGCTGAATGGCACAAACCTTGTGCTGGCAGGCCAGACAAAAGTCGCTGTGTGGACGACCCTTCCGACTGCTTCAACCGACGCGCCTACTTATACGTACACAAGTGGTTCAATCGGAAGTGCAACATTCAGTGAGATTAGAGGAGTTGCCCTGGATGATAACAATCTGTATATTGCCGACAAAAACAACGAAGAACTCTACATCTGGGATATCACCTCCGGGTTCCCTTCGGATACAACTGATCCGGATTTAACAATTACCTTCTCTTCTGCACCGACGCGATTAAGCAGCGACGGATTTTTTCTGGCCGTTACCTTTACCGAAGACCATTCAGCTGATATTTATCGGATAGATGACCTCTCCTCTGCAGTCCCGGCACCAATAGTTACCGTTGGAGGGTCCGGAACGTTTAACCTTCCCGAGCAAGTGATTATTTCAAACGGAGCAGTGATTGTGGCTGATACAAGTTTTGGTAGAGTGCTCATGTGGAGTTCCCTTCTGTCCGCTCTCGCCGGAAACAGTTACGATATTATATTAGGAGAAAACGATGCATCTGATACCACACCTGAGGTGGCAGTTGATAAACTGTTCTGGCCGGGAGCACTTGCCTATGATGGTGACTGGCTATGGGTTGGAGAATATAAATTTTCAGGGAGGATCGTTGGGTTTCAAGAACCTTAAGCATAAGTGGAAATTCTGTCATTCCCGCAGTCTGTTGAGCGGGAATCTAGTCCTTATGATTTATGGACTCCCGGTCCAACGGGAAAACAATATTGCTTGTTAACCTTTAAATTTAGGTGCCATCAAACTAACTTTTTCAGGAGAGAGATAAAATGTTTATAAGAATAGTGTGTATTGCTGTAATAAGCATATTTTGTTATACAGGCATTGGAATATCTGAGGAATTAAACAATAGTGATACTAACACCGTGGAGAATACCGCATTTGGTGAAATAGAAGATAACTTCTCGGTGACCCTTAACGGAGATTTATTAAGCGTGAGTGCGATAGACGTCCCTCTTGAGATCGTTATGAGGGAGGTAGTCAGGATAAGCGGTATCAATGTCTGGATGATGGGTGGTGATACAGAGAGAATTACCATAGAGTTTAATGATGTCCTACTACGTAACGGTGTGGAAAGAATACTCAAGGATAGAGATTACGGATTTTTCTACGATCAGAACCCGGATCAAAGTGGAAATCTTCAGATAGTAGGCCAGGAGCAAAATCCTCCTGACGATCCTATCGTCGATTCAAATATTGATCCGTCTCTTGCAGAAAAACCTGCAGGCCCTTATAGAAAATACAATAGAATCATACGTGTCAGCGGGCCCGGATTACCGAAGAGACATTTCAGTAAAGAAATGGTACTGGATTACATGATGTCTAACGTAGATATTTTGAGAAAACAGGAAGTTATGGATTTCCTGGGAAGTGTTGATATCGGCTGGTTTACCAATACAATGGCCAGGATAATCAGTACACACATTCCGAATGTTTCTCCGGAAGAGATAATAAATATACTTGAGATACTGAAAACATCAGGTGATCCGGGAGACAATTTTCTGGATGAAATTATCATGATATTTGAACTGCTTACCGAACCAGATGATGTGTGGAATAATACCTCTTAAGAAAGCAGGAAATACAGGACGTGTTCAGCGTCAAGGTTTTGAGTCCTTTTCCTGAGTTTCCTGCTTTCCTTAGCGGATAAAATATTATGCAAGATTTCAATTGGATAGTATTTTTGGTGGGTATTGCTCACCGACAACACCGATAAGATTTAACCCTTCAACTCCACTATTTCAGCTTCTATTGCAGTTCCATTTATATATAAAAAGGCAATTGAGATCGGGTATTTAAACCGTCTGGGCCCTGCACTTCCAGGGTTGAGAAAGAGGACACCGTTTTGCTCCTCGATTTTTGGAATGTGAGAATGACCGCTGATAACGACGTTAAACCCCGCTGCCACAGGATCCAGGTCGAGTGCATTCAAATCGTGCAGGGCATATAAATATACCTGGCCCACCTGTACAACATCAGTAAAAGGCAGGTTGTTACACCATTTACTACCATCAACATTTCCACGAACAGGATAAACCTTGGCTATCGCCTGAAGAGCCTCAAGCACTTCTGGATTCCCTATATCACCGGCGTGGACTATCAAATCCACATCGTTGAAAGATTTGACAACACTTTTCCTGATAAGGCCATGAGTGTCTGAAATTATTCCTATTTTATAATCATATGTATGTTTCATCTCATACTATTGTATGGGAACATTCCCAAATCGTTCGATAGGCTTATTTTTTTGGAGTGCAGTGACCGTGTCACTGCAAATTCTACATTTAGTTCTTTTTCTATCTGTTTTATAATGTCAAGGTCTTTCATGGTTTTAGCCTTTTTTTACCGCTCCCCGGACAAAAGGCGCCGAGGACAAGAAGTCGCGAAGAGCGCAAAGAAAGAAATACTTTTTTGAAAAGGATTTATAAAGATAACAACTTCAATGATACTAGCTTGTCATTCGTCAATATGCTTCGCTGTCATTTTACACTGTTGTATTTATGAAATGGGATAATAAACGATATGCTATTGGAGTCAAGAAAAAAGAGGAGTATAACAGCTAAAGAAAGTAATCACACTCCCGCCAAACGACACGTCGGGCAGGAAGATACGAAGGTATAGAGGATGTGGTTTGAAGCTTGATAAAATCAAATTCTGTGATCTTCACTATCATAAGTGATGGGGTTGTTATCCCATATCTTCGGTGTGTAAAAGAAGATTTGGATATAAGAGAGTTGGGGGCCATCCGGTAAGTTGTAAAATGCTAAACTGTAAACAGTAGATTTTTTCGATAATTAATGGTGCGATGTAATTAATTTTACGTGCATCTCTTTTGTGCTCAATGCGCAGAATGATAAGCGCTCTTTTTGCGACTGCTCTATCCGCTTAGTAGCTATTTCGGCACATTGTCAGTAATTTTTTTTGCTTTTAATCTTACTAGCCTGGCTGCAAATTTTTCCTGATGTTGCTTGAAATCATTGCAAATAGCATCAAGATTGTAATTAAACTTTTTAGCGTGTTCTTCTCGATAAGCACGTATCTCTTCTACGATTGGGTCTATCATACTTCATCTCCTAAAAATTCATCCGGAGAACATAATTCAGGGCAGATGTATCCATTGTTTTCGACTACTTGTCTAATCATCATTCTTGTGAATGGGTTATTGATATGTTTAAAGTTCCAGGTTACTATAATATCTATCCCATTAGCTGCTGCTACTGCTATATGCAATGCATCTTCGGGGCATTCTTCAGGAATTGCCTTGCCTATTAACAGGGCTTTCGCTAAATCCCTCGACTCATCGTCAATTTCTAATATTTTGAATGAGTTTATTGCTTCTAAACGAAGTGAGGATTGTTTTTTATCTCCTTTTGATGCTTCTTGTATAACAATATCGGAAATATAAATGTCATAGTTATCAATTATATTCCACATATCTTGTGTAGTTACTTGGTGTCCTGCCATTACAATATTCTTTGATGGCCTTGCAACCAAATAACTTATAACGCTTGTTTCTATATATACTTTTTGCTTCATGTTTTCAATGTTATTATTCTGTCATAACACATATATTTTCCTACTTCATAAGTGAATGGATACGTTTAACATCGAGTAGCGCCTTGTCTGTAGGGACAAGAGGGGTTATCTCTATATCCGTAAAAAATGGGAAGAGTGGCAGGTTTGTTACGAGTTGGTCAAGGTCTTCATTGGAATCGACTTCAATAATGGCGGCGGCGCCTCTGCCGCCGGCCAGTTTCCCACCGGCAAGGATCCTGCCTCTTTTTCTCATCCTGATAAAATATTCCCACTCCTTGACCACAAATCCCAGGAAGTCTTTTACCGGCATATCAGGTATTTTCTTAATTTGAACTTTTAATAAGAAGAGCATTTTAAAATAGACTCCTTTCATTTATTAACCGAGGGATGAAGGATGATCACCGCTTTGCGGCTGGGACGATGGACGACAATTTCGTCCCTCTTCTCTCATCTATCGTCTTTCACAATGTTCTATAACGCCAACCCACCATCCAGAGATAATACCTGACCGGTGACATAATTTGCATCGTCTGATAGCAAAAACTTCGCAACCTTTGCTACATCATCAGTTGTACCGAATCGTTTTAGGGCGGTCATGTCCGTCATCTTTTTCTTGTATTCTTCAGGAAGCTCTGATGTCATGTCTGTCTCTATAAAGCCGCAAGCAATGGCGTTCACATTAATTTTTGCCTTACCAACTTCCTTTGCAAGGGCCTTTGTGAAGCCGATCATTCCTGCTTTGGAGGCGGAGTAGTTGGTCTGGCCTGCCACACCGGCAATGCCGCTGACAGAGGTTATGTTGAGTATCTTTCCTCTCTTCTGCTTGATCATGGTCATGATGACGGCCTTGGAGAAGTTATACACACTCTTCAGATTTATATTGATCACATCATCCCAGTCATTCTCTTTCATCAGGGCAAGGAGTTTGTCTCTCGTTATTCCTGCATTGTTAACCAGATAATCTATCTGACCGAATTCACCCTTAACCTCTTTAATCATATCTTTAGCGCTTTCAAAATCCGATACATCTGCCTTTTTTGCCAGGGCCTTGACGCCGAGTGCTTCTATCTCCTTTACGAGCTCATTTGCAAGGTCATCACTCTTGCTATAGTTGAAGGCAACATTACATCCGCTTTTTGCCAGCTCAAGTACTATCGCTTTACCTATACCCCTTGTACCACCTGTTACTATTGCTGTTTTGTTACTCATAGTATCACCTCCGGGAAATTATTATTGATAAAAAAATTGTAACTATTCACCGCTCCCCGGACAGAAAACGCCGAGGACAAGAAGATGCAAAGGGCGCAAAGTTTAAAAGAAAAACTGATATAAACATTATTAAAACCCATTTTTTCTAGCATATATTCTTCTTCTCTACTTTTTTATGTTTCTCTCTGCGAACTTTGCGTCTTTGCGGTGAGTTTCTTTTCCAGCTTTGATCGCATCATTTTAGCAAATGTGTCGACCTCATATTCCAGGCCTTTTGTAATATCATTCTCTACTGCAAAGTTGACACATTTTTTCATTTCTATGAGAACACCAGTGTCTCTCTCTAACAGCACCTTTGCCATTTCTATAGCCTGACTTAAAACCTCCTTGTGGGGAACAACCTGATTGACTAAACCCCATTCCAATGCGGTTTTTGCACGGACCATCTTGCCAAGAAACAGCATCTCTTTTGCACGCGCATGACCAATCAGTCGAGGTAAACGTTGGGTTGTGCCCAGCGCTGGAATAATACCTAGTTCCGGTTTGGCCTCCGGTAGATTGAAAAATGCGAGTTCTGATGCAATACGCAGATCACATAACATTGCAAGTTCTATCCCTGCTCCTATAGCAATGCCATTGATTGCAGCAATAACCGGTTTCTGGCAATTTTCCATTTCAACAAGCATCTCGTAGGAACGATGGAAACGTTCGTAGTCTTTCTTTGCTACCAGATCTGAAATCAATGACCCAAATAACTCTTCGCGGTCTACACCGTCACAAAATACTCCTCTCAACTTACTGGCAATAATAATGGCGCCAACTTTCTCATCGTTTTCGTACTGGTCCATTTTTTCATATATGGCATCCAGTAGCCACGATCCCAAAGAGTTCCTATCAGGTTTGTTCAAGTAAATGATTCCGATTGTCTTACCATTATCAGACTCGATCTCCTCAAATTCCAGATGGTCATAACCGGAGTTGTCACCGCGATTCATTCGAATATCTTTCATAATCGTAATCCGAAAAAGTTGTAAATCTGCTTGCGGACAAGTTTGTCATTCTGAATGTAGCGAAGCGGAATGAAGAATCTCATGTTTCCATATTTATTTGATTTTCCAGAGCCACACTTACCAAATAGAGATTCTTCGGTCGTAACCTCCCTCAGAATGACATGTTTCTTTTCACCAGATAGATGTTTTTCTAAATCTTCAATCCTACTTCAAATCCTTCATGGATTGCTTCGAGTGCAGTCCTGACTTCTACACAATCTCCTATTTTATATAATTCATTAATCTTGCCGTTTAATTTGCTGGTAAGATCCTGATTGGATTTGTATCCTGCGGCGATGATAACCGTATCCGCATAAATCTTGGTATTTTTATTATCCTGTTCAAAAGTTACACAGACTTTATCCTTCTCTTTTTTTGTTTTAGCTTTAGTCGATATACTTTTTACTTTTATTCCGGTAATACTGTTAATGCCGGCATC
>JABHIW010000042.1 GCA_018670825.1 Candidatus Scalindua sp.
ATAGAATTTACCTAAACGGGAAAAAATAAAAGAAACGTCAGTATTATTGGATTTTAAAAATTCTACCAACTTTAGCAATTACATACGGTATCAGGTATTGGTATTATTTGTTCTCGGACAGCCTGTGATCTATTGACAAAAACAGCATAACCAGGTGTTTAACCAAATACTACAATTCTGAATTGGCTAACTTAACTATAGGTTTTTCAGGTGCATATAATGGTGCATATAATATTAAGTAATATTCAATAATTATTTAGAATTAGAAATGGAAGAAAACTTAAGAATAGCCTGGACTGAAGTGATCGTAGCTGATGAACTTGATGCTCACCTTGAAGAACTTGGCCAGGCAAAGATAAATGCATTATTAGTAAAACAAATGTTTGATGATTTCACTCTACCTGATAATCTGAAAATACTTATTCCTGGTTGCGGAACGGGTCAGATATTTGATTACCTATCACCAAAAGAATTTTGTAAATATCAGCTAACATTTTCAGATATAAATCAATCTTTTCTCGACAAACTTAAAAAAAGACTAAATGATAACGGTTGTCGTAATTTTCGTTGCATTATTGACGATGTTGAAAATACAATTCTAACTGATCAATTTGACGTAATTGTACTAATTCTTGTTCTTGAACAAGTGGACTGGGAAAAGGGAATCAACACAATAATTAATTTTAATCCACAATATATCTACTTGATCATTCAGGAGCAGGGTTTAGACATTGAAACAATAACGGTGAACGTTAAATCTCGCGACTCAATCCGTCGCTTTTCAGAAATGGCAGATCCTCAATTAGTTCCAAAAGATCTAATTTATAGTTATTTATCTAAAAATAACTATAAATTAGTAAGAACTTACGAAAGGCCTGTTTTGAATCAAAAGGTTATGGTTGGACTGGCTTTTCAAAGGAATCATGATATCAAAAATTACTGAATATAAATCTGACAAAATATTGTATGATCTTGGGAATCCTGGCAATCCACTGCACTAGAACTGCTGCAAGCGACAATCTGGTGTATGAAGAGAAAAATGGGTCGGGTTGGTAAAACTTTAAAAAAAGCATGTAATCGTTTTATTATTAACTATTATAGAATCACAAGTGATAATACTCTTTCTAATCAGTTCATTCAGCCGACGCAAAAAACCTGTGCGGCTGATTTAAACGTTCTGCCCTTTAAACATGCTCCCTAATGTTTGAATATCATTCGTATTCTTCCGACAATTGATATTTTGATGCAATGCCTTTACCGCTACGCTCAATCCATTCAATACCGCTCAAAAATCTACTTGTTGATTGACTTTGCTTGTAACCGAGCAAAGTAGACACGTCTTCATTGCTTACCCATTTATGTTTTTTTAGCATAAAAAAAAGCTTTACAAACTTATCGCTATTAGGAGGTGGTTTAATAGTTTTATGCAAATCAAAAAAGTCAACGGAGTTGTCCTTAATCCTGAGTAAAATCCCTTCTTTTGTGCCACATATTTCTAAGTAAGTATCCCAACGGTTAGAAAAATCAATTATAGCCTTCGATGTATCTACCGTTACTTTTTTTATCATGTCGGAACATTCGGGAAGCGAGATATATGCTTTCTCTGATAGAGTATTTAGAAGAATAAGATCCGGTAAAAATAGTCGTTGCTTACCATGTGTTAATACAAAAATCGCTGGCCTAATATATTCAGCTTGCATAGAAACATTTATAGAATCGGCAGTTTCTTCAAAAATAGGATATTTTCTGCCATACACGAGGGACTTTATTCCCATCCTTAAAACACCCATTCCAGCTCTATCAACAAATCGGTACGTCATTAATATTCGTGCCAAGGCTTTATTTCTATGCCTAGGACTATGGTAAGCAATATTTTCTGTTGTAATCTCGCCATAAAATGTGCCTGGACTAGTTATAGATAATTCAGTTCCACTGAATTCTACTGTAATCATTCCATCAACAGCATAATCTCTATGTACAACAGCATTTAAAAATGCCTCATGAAATGCTACGGGATCTAAATTAGGTACTTTGTATTTATTTCCTTTAAATTCAATAGCAATCTCTGTTACACATTTTTCAAAAAGTAATTTTGCCTTGTTTAATGAATTCCATATATTGCCAGACCAGACTTCGTTTATTTTAAGATCAGTTCCTTCCTTCCACGAGAATCTGTATTCGTAATCTCCGAGTTGTTCTCTAATAATGTTCTGCTTACCTAAAAAGAGCAGACCCCCTTTTGTTAAAATTCCATTATGAGTGACGCCAACTGATTCCAGAAAATTTTCTTTTGAAGGGTCTGTTTCTTGTTGCATTAAAGACTTGTACATTGAAAATGCTTCGTTAACATGGGTCTCATCTAAAGCAGATAATTCTACTCTTTGCAGAACGTCGGCACTCCAATCATAATTCTGTAGCGACTTCACAGCTCTTTCTACTTCTTCTGGTGTCATAGGCCTACTATCTCTACCTTCTCTTATGCAAACCTTTCCAGAAGTAGTTGCAACTAATGATTCCAAACTATGTATTACGTACATAGCGACATAATTTTTATCTTCAAAATTTATGTTTTCTATTCTCAGATTTACAAGGTTTTGAAGTTTTCCTTTAATCCTTTTTTCAGTCTCAGTTGTATCTACTTCTTGAAAGCCTGCTAGCTGCTCTTTCCAGTCCATACTCTGAAGATTACTCGTATCTTTTACACCAACAATTAATACCAATAAGTTATGACATTCTCGCTACGAGTAGTAGCCAACAAGAGTATTCTAGCACAAGATGAGATATAATGTATACCTATTAAAAAACAATGATATCAACAATATGATATTAATTAAGAAAAGGGTTCGAATATACAATCGTTTTATTATTGACGATTATAGAGTCACAAGTAATACTATTCTTACTAATCAGTTCATAGAGCAAACGGCAAATTTATCAGGCGTTGTTACCATAGTCTGATTATCTAATCATTATAATTGATTTCAGTAAATTTTGTTGTAGCTCATTGTACATTATGATGTGTGAAAAACAGTAACCATGGAGGAGGAGTAAGAATTCCAACGATTTCAATGTTTTTACGGTCTGATACGCATGTTTTTTAATAAGGGTGCTGATAAGCATAATCTGCCGCACATTCACGCTGAATATCAAGGAGAAGTGGCTGTTTATTCTATACCTGATGGAAATTTACTAGCAGGGAAAATACCTTCCAAAAAAGAAAAGCTGGTTATTGCTTTGATCAAATTCATCAAGAGGATTTGCTTGCCGATTGAGAACTTGCTGTTAGTGGTAAAGTTCCACTTAAAATCATTACTGAAGATGGTATCACAGGTGTTTTTGATGTAAGTCCATATTTGGAACTTGAAGCTTTTCTAGAATTGAAAAATCAAGATGCTTTTCGTAAAGTAGTGAATGGTAAGTACTTTATTGAGTGGGATTGTGGCGCTGATTTATCAGCTAACACTATTGAAGCTCACTTGAAAATTACATAATAAAAGGTGCATTTCACTGGTATCCCGCCACACTCCATACCAACAAGTGGTACATATTCGTTAGTAATAGTACAAACTGAGTTGAATCACTATTGGCCATCCTGTTTCACATTATCCGACCAAATCTGCATTTCAGCCACCCCCCTTTTGCATGATGATTGTAATTGCTGCATAGGTGCCGGGAAATTATGTCTGCAACTTCGGCTTGCCTACAAACTTGAGCCAGAGGTGCCTGATAAGACTCTTTACTACGCGAATGAAATCAAAACCTATTGGTGCTAGTTCCGGAAAGATAAAGTCGTGTACTTTAGCGGAAGGCAGATTTTCACCGGCTATCTCTATCTTTGATAAATCCTGTTCGCCTATTCCCAGCCTTTTTGCTGCTCTGAGTATAGGAACGTCTTCCGGGCTGACCGAAAGCAGTTCTGCAACCACTCTATCTACCGCGATGACGTCTATTCCGCCAACAAGCAGTGAAACGTCTTTGGGGCGACCTCCGGTAGGCCCTTTCTCTTCCATAGCCGTGACAGCATCAACGATAGTGAATACCGGTTTAACCAACTGGTAATTGGCAATTAACATATCTGCATACCATTCCAGATTGTTTTTTGACTGTAAATGTCTCCATGCCTTTTGTTTGCCGCTGACACATCCATACAGGTTCTTGACTCCTGCGGTAAAGAGAACCTGAACATGGACCTTAAGCTTGGGAATGTTGATTATGGCATCAACATCAAGTGCCTTGCCAGAGACGGTCAGGGAAAAGTCCTTCCCACCGCAGTTAATGGATACTTTTCTGGGCTTATCCAGTTCGATTATATCAATACCATGCTTTTCCGCAAATTTATCCAGCCCTATACGACTGGCTATTTTTGCTACTGAGCCAAATGCAGGACTGTCTCCTATGATTGGGGTTGCGCCTGCTTCAAGGACCGCTTCTGCTACTGCCTCAATAACAGCAGGATGCGTAACTATACATTTTTTAGGACTGCTCTCCTTTAAGAAGTTTGGTTTCAGCAGCACCTTTGATCCTTTTTTGATGACGTTTTCAATCCCGCCAAAAAAAGAGAATGTTTTATCCACTGCACTGCGTATATCTTCTTTAGAATAATCTGTACATTTTACTACCGAAACCTTATTCAGATTTGTCATATTGTTCTCCATGTATACACTTTTATAAGCATATCTTTGTTTTTCGTTTATCGCTATATTGCGTAAAGACTGTCCGGAAGTTTACCGTTGAATTATAGTCTATGTCTGTCGTAATATAGTGTCAAGTGTGTTTTAACCACGAAAGACAGGAAATACCACAAAAAATATTTTTTTTGCCATAACTTTAGAGAACTTCAAGCTTCCTGCCCCCGCCAGAATGCACGTCGGGCTGGCGAACTGATTGGCAGGCGTGTAGGCACTTTTAACTTTTTATAATATGAAGACTTGCAGCTTTATCACTCTGGGATGCAAAGTAAACCAGTACGAAACTCAGGCATTAAGAGAAGCTATTATATCAAGTGGGTATGAAGAGGCTCCCTCGAACGTCACTGTTGATTTGTGTGTCATAAATACGTGTACGGTTACATCCACGAGTGATGATAAGTCACGCCAGCAGATCAGGAAGGTAATACGGAATAATCCTGATGCCACCGTCATCGTTACCGGCTGCTACGCGGAATCAGATGCAGAGGCAATTAAGAAGATAGAAGGTGTCGGCTATGTCTTTGAAAAGGGAAAAGAGGATAAGATAATTGATTTGATAAAAAACGGTTTTATTTCCAATAATAATCCCGTGTCGGTTTCCAGTAATATCAGAGATCCTCGCACAAAAAAGCTTCGTCGTAATGAATCTGCCTTCAACCTGAAGGTCAGTAAATTTGATGGCCACACAAGAGCATTTCTCAAGATTGAAGACGGATGCGATGTTTTCTGTTCCTACTGTATCATTCCTTATGTCAGAGGTAAAGTTACAAGCAAAAAGTTAGACGATATTCTTTTTGAAGCAGAACAACTGGTAAGTAACGGCTATAAGGAAATTGTGCTTACCGGTATTCATCTGGGTGCGTATGGCAAGGAAACGGGATATCAAAGGAATATCATGGATGTATTAGAAAAACTACAACACGTGCAGGGATTAGAGAGGATCAGATTAAGTTCGATAGAAGTAAATGAAGTTACGGATAGATTGATTGACATTGTTGCAGATTCGGATAAGGTCTGTCCTCATTTTCATCTGCCGCTGCAGAGTGGAGATGATTATATCCTGAAGAGGATGAACAGGAAATATAATGCCGCTCAATACCTCAAAACATTGGAAAAGATTAAAGGAAAGATGGAACTACCGTCAATATCGACAGACATAATGGTTGGTTTTCCCGGAGAGAATAGAGACCATTTTGAAAATACACTGAGACTTTGTGAACAGGCTGGATTCAGTAAAACACACATCTTCTCTTATAGTCCACGTGAAGACACTCCTGCTGCTAAAATGTCAGATCATTGTAAGCCTTCCGAGATTAAGGCACGAAAAAAAGAACTTGAATCCCTGACAGCAGAAACCTCTCTCAGATACAAAAATTCATTTATTGGCAGGGAAACAAGTATACTGGTAGAAAAGGCAAGAGACAAGAAAACAGGGAAATTATGTGGTTATTCAGGCAGGTATATAAAGGTCTTATTTGACGGCACTGATGCTTTAATGAATAAAATTGTAGATGTTCATATAAAAAGCGTTTCGCCTAAATTTGTTCTGGGGAAGCGCAGTTTTAATACAGACAGATTTAATTAAAGGAAGAGCGCAATGAATAATTCAAACAAATCATTAAATTATTCTGAAAAATTAATTAAAGAATTAGACTTAACTCCACTTGAAGGAGAATCGGGTTACATCGGCTATATTTCGACCTCTAAGATAGTGGTGAAACAAGACGGGCGCGATCTTAAAGCCAATGGCTCGATTTATTACCTGCTTAATAAAGAGAGACCGATCAACTATTTACATTGGCTATCGCCTGACGACACACACATCTTACTGGACGGCTGACCTGTTCACTATTACGAATTCCATGAGGAAGATGGGAAACATTATGCAACCCATCATCTTGTCGGCAGTGATATATTAAAAGGCGAACGTCCCGTTTTAATGATTCCAGGTGGCAGTTGGAAGGCCCTGGTCCTTCCCGTAGACGTAGAATATGCGTTACTGGCTACCATACTTACTCCGGTATGGACTCGTGACCGCGTAAAAATAGGCGCGGGCCAGGAATTCATAGACAACTATAAATCGAAAGCCGGATGGGCAACGGAAGATTTTCTAAAGAAACTGATTGGGCCAAATTTCAAGCAGCCTGGGGATAAAAAATAAATGTTAACATTCAACAAAATCTTAAATTCCTTCTCCGTTTTTTTCTAAAGAAAATCAATTCAGGGTATGATTTAATATAACACTTGACTTATATAAAGTATTGAATTATAAGATCGAGTTCTTAGGCAGGGAAGCTTATTTTGATCAAATCAATCTAAACATGGAGGTTACCACAAAAAAACATTTCACCGGCAGTTGTACTCAAAACCACAAGAAGAATATGTAGTGACTACGTTACTTTTGGAGTGCAGTAACCGTGTTACTGCTTTAATACACATCATCCATGATGATGCACTCCATATTTATTACCTTAATGCAATGATTTGGGATTGCTCCTATTTGGAAGTTAACCGTCATTTGGTAAGGAATAAGTGATAGGCTGATAATGTTCTTATTCGAAATTTCTCATCTTAAAACCTCGAAATAGCAAAATTGTATTGAATTCTAATGAACATCTAACCGGAGAATGAAATGAAAATATCACTATTAACGTTACTCGCTATTATTATGGGTGTGACCCTTTTATGTTCAGAAGCTTTTGCTTCAAGTACTATGATTTCTGTTCACCGTTTTAAGGAGCTTGAACAAAAAGTCAATGAATTAGGTTTAGAGGACCTCCCTAATACTTTAGTTGTTATGGATGATGATGACACTCTAACAATGATGGGTTGTCAGGGACAAACAGGAGCTAATACTTGTCAATACCTTGGCGGACCTGCCTGGTTTAGTTGGCAAAGCGGACTGGCCAAAGACTCTTCTTATTGCGTAGCAAACAGCTTTGAGGACTTACTTAAAGTATCTTCTTTGCTATTGGCTATCAACGATATGGTTTATACCGAACACGATGTACCTACCGTATTAAACTCCTTAACCGGATCAAAAGTCCACCTTTTAGTTCTGACCGCCAGAGGGCCGAGCAATTCATCTACCACAGCAAGACAATTTTCCGATCTTCCTGTAACCGGACCAGAACATATGAATTTCTTAGAGTTAATCAGACATAATTCCTTGATTGGCAATAGAAGTCAAATACACAGTATCGCCAGCCCCTTCATACCCTGTGATGAGAGTAAAGCTAAATCAGTCAGTTATCAACAAGGCATTATGTATGTGGCCGGGCAAAATAAAGGAGAAATGTTGAAATGTCTGCTCAATAGTACTGAATCCTCTTTCATTAAACATATTTTTTTTATTGATGATACTCTAGAAAATGTTAAAGACGTTCATGCCGCATTCGAAGATAGTAAAAAATACAATGTTATAGCTATTCATTATATGGCATTAGAAACCCATAAAAATGCTTTAACAAAAGGGCCAATGGCAAAGACCTATCAGAATAATGCAAAGGGTAGATGGGATAAAATCAAGAAAACATTAGATCTCGAATTACAAAACCCGGCCATTCCTTAATCGGGTCAAGATAGGAGAAGTTACAAACAATTTAAATTAAGGAGGAAAAGAGATGAGCAACGAAAAATACGCGTTACAATTTAGCCAGATCGGTGTTCCCTATTCGCCGGACCACTCTATCTTTGCCACCTATTATTTGAAGGAAGGAGCCACGGACACCTATAAGCGGCTGAAAAAAGCGGCACAAATCACCCAAAAAGCCTGCGGGAAAACCGATTACAAATCCGTGGTGATCTGCGGCGTCAGTTTCGGCCAATGGGTACAATGGTGCAAGAATAGCGACCTAACCATTCCCAAAGGTTTCAGCGATACATCCATTTTAGATGTGTCTCCACCTTACAAGAACACGGGTGGGAATTTCCTGTTCCATATTAAATCCGACCGTTTCATAGAGTGCCAAAAACTTTTCGATCTGATTAAAGCAGAGCTATTAGACATCACAGACCGCATCGACCATACAATCGGAGAACGCTTACACGACGGCCGAGTCTACGGAGGCAGATTGCTGCACGGTGTAATCCGTTCAGTTGACCCCATCAATGTTTCCGCCCGTGCCATCGTGGGTGATGAAGACATCGATCACAAAGGCTCCTGCTATGCCATTACCCAAAAATTCGTACACAACTGGTCTAAACTGGATAACATGACGGAAGACGAAATTGAGAACATGATCGGCAGGGATAAGAAATGCAACATTATCCTCAACAACGACAAAGGCAGCCACATCAAATCAGTGCGTGTTCTCAATGATGACCGTTACAATATCCGCCTCATGGGCCAGGCCCAACCTTTCGGTATCTCTCAAACAGGGAAAGGCCGGGAAAAGGGTGTCTACGTTCTTGCATACGCCAAAAGCGGACAGAATATCAATGCCGCCCTGGATGGAATGAGGGGAAAAGGCCACAACCAATTCAAGGACAGGCATTTATTGATTTCTCCATCAGTTGGCGGGAACTTCTGGTATATTCCCAGCGCAGAAGAGTTAAAAGTCAAAAAAGATACAGAGACTCAGCATGTGACCATGAATAAGTTTTTCGCCGAACGCAGCAAAAACGGATACATGTTCTACAATTCCAAAGATTATCTGTACCAAATCGGTATGGGAAAATACGACCCAAAACCCGGTTTGTCGGACCGGGTGATCGAGTTGTTGGGAATAAATTTCTCCCGTTGGAACGAGACCTGGTACACGTATCGTACCACACCACCACTACCTCACCTGGAAGACTACTTAAGAGACAAAACAGACATGAGCGAAAAAGAGATCCAAAAGATCATGAATTCATCCGTAGCCATTCGCAAGGGGTTGGCCATCAAATACAGCCTTACCGGCGCA
The DNA here is from genome assembly GCA_018670825.1 of Candidatus Scalindua sp. GTDB lineage: Bacteria > Planctomycetota > Brocadiia > Brocadiales > Scalinduaceae > Scalindua. The sequence goes on from JABHIW010000042.1 coordinate 9,596, forward strand.
TTGATCGAGCCGGAGTACGCCGAGAAAGCAGACTTGTTTCGCCTGAACTCCAAAGAAATTATTGTAGGTGTAATGCCTGCACTCTCGTTGGGGACCGGAACGGTAGTGATGCGTTACCTGCGTCAGGATGAAAAGATCCCGGCATTCCTGAAAAACCTCAATGAATTCTCCGCCATGGGCCATAACCTTCCCAACCATAAAACCGTACTAGACAACGGCATCGGAAAATTGATCAAAGACGTGGAAAACAAACTTGCCAAATGCCCGAAGTCCCCCAACACCCGGGAGGAAAAGGACACAATAGATTTCTACCAATCGGTGATATACTCCCTGGAGGGTGTGCGTGATTACTCTCTTAAATATGCGGAACTGGCCCTGAGGATCAAAAATCAATTGGCTGAAAGCCAGGTGGAAGAGAGGGCGAATTTGCAGTCAGTCCACGACCGCATGAAGAAACTGGCGACAGAGAAACCGGACACCTTCATTGAAGCTGCACAATTGGTCTTTACTATTCACTCAACCCTGCACCTCATCGGTGAACCCGTCAGCATTGGCCGCCTGGACCAGTATCTGAATCCCTTCTTTGAAAAAGACAACATCAGTGAACAAGAGGCCCAGGAAATCATCGATTGTTTCTGGATAAAAATTAGTGAGAAAGTACTGTATAACCGTAGTCATTTTGATGATCATCTTACTTACGGTACCGGTGCCGTCTGCTACAGTGCAGGGAATTTCCCGCAAGGCTCTGCCATCAACCAATGGGTCATGCAAGTTACCGTCGGAGGGTACAAAGCGAATGATGCCAAGGACCCGGAAGACGCCTGTAACGACGTTACCATGATGTGCCTGCGTTCCTCCCGCCGATTGCCATTAAATGCACCTTGCTTATCATTGCGTGTACACGATGCTATGCCTTCCAAAATTATTAAGGAAGCCGCAAAATGCATCTTAAGCGGCGGAGCACATCCGATTTTGATCAATGATGATGCATTATGTGAAGGTTTTGAGAAATTCAATACTCCCAAAGAAACGAAAGTACCGTTAAGAAGCCTGCGAAATTTTGCATGCGACGGATGTTATGAACCTCTGTTTGAAGGGCAGAGCGAATTTGCCTTCTCCTATGTGCCCGCGTTGGATGCGTTAGAAAAAGCCCTGAACCAGGGCACCATGTACATGGCTGCCGGACCTATTCATATCACTGGCATGAAACTCTCATTCCAGTCAAAACATTGCAGCGAAATTGAAAGTTTTGATGAATTGCTGAATATCTTTTACCAACACTATTACTACGCCATCTGTTCCTTTTACAACATGATGTTGAACGGTTACGGCAGTTTGTGGGAAGTTTGTCCCAGTCCCTATCTTTCAGTACTGTTGGATGGCTGTATTGAGAGTGGACGGGATTTAAGTAACGGCGGGGCCTTGTACCATTTAATGTCGCCAATGATTCAGGGACTCAGCAATACCATTAATTCCCTGTGGGCCATCAAGCACATGGTTTTCGAATCCAAACAGGCCATCAGCACCTTGCCTGAGCTATTGGAGTGCCTGTTCTGCGACTGGGGATACGAAATGATAGAGCCATTCCAGGATATCTATGCAGGTAAAGATCGGGCTGATGAACGGGCCGTACGTTTCAAGGACATGCGGGAACATGCATTGGGTCTGCCGCAGTTCGGGTTTGGACATAAAGAGATAGATAAGTTCGGGGCAGAGATCATCAAGAATCTACAAACAATTGTGATGGACACCTTCTATCCCCCTGGTCCTGATAAAGAGTATCAGTATCCCATGCTCAACATGCATAAACTTCAGGTAAAAGAGTTCCAGGAATTGCGCAAAAAATTGGCAGACACCTACGGTACACCGAAAAAACCTTTCCACATATTGATGTTACCAGGTGTAGGGACCTTTGAGGAGGTGGTTGGACTGGGTCTGAATAATGGGGCCAGCGCAGATGGCCGTCGCAAGGGCATGCCGTTGGAATCAGATTTCAGCGCCACGCCGTCGCAACAGGACCTACCGGTTGACCATCAGTACAGGGACATCTTCAAAGCCTTGAAGTCCTGGACGCAATATGCCATTACCCGTGGTTTCACCAATGCAGCGCCTGTGGATGTGAACATCAGGGAAGACTTTCCGGAGAAGGACCTTGTGAAAGTGATCGAGAAATTCGCAAAGGGTAAGATCGGTTCCAACTTGATCACCATCACCTGTGCTGATCCAGAGACCTTCGACGAAGCTCTCCAGTACCCCGAGAAATATGATCTGATACGGGTGAGAATGGGTGGATGGAGTGAGTTCTTCGTAGCCATGTTCCCGGACATCCAGCAGCAACATCGCAGGAGGCCGTTATTCTTGCCCAACAAAGAATAGCATACTGGAGGGGAATATATACTAATGTAATGAATAACGATCCACAAAAACTCATTTATCGGCAGGAACATAAACATACTCGTAAAAAATACGAGAGACCAGAAAACAGGGAAATTATGTGGTTATTCAGACAGGTATATAAAGGTAATATTTGACGGTTCTGATGATTTAATGAATGAAATTGTAGATGTTCACGTTAAAAGAGTTTTGCCTCAGTTTGTTATGGACAAGTGTGATGCTAACACAGTCAGGTTTCGCATCACAAATGAAGGTCGGACAAAGATGGCCTGAAAAAGAGACGCGCTTATCACTTAAATTCAGGATTTACTGAAAATTGAATTTCAAGATATCCTTGAAATCAAAATTGTCAGGATATGATCTTTTTTTTAAAACAAATATCACACTATTGTTAATAGATTTGGGTGTCCTCACATAGACCTGAATCTGCGAAAGACCGGGCTCAATATTAAAAACATAAACAATAATATGGAGAACAGAAATGAATACAGTGACAGAAGGAAAAATGTGGTTTTTGCATTGCCAGCTTTTAACGAAAATAATGGCTAAAATCTTAGAAGAGACGAATGGGGATACTCACTTAGAGGGCATTATTCAAAAAAAAATAAATGTGCAGTTTGGTAAAATAATTGGGAACATTTCCGGCAGCCAGGATGACCTTGAATACGCTTTCTTTAGAGTGCATATTAAGCCAAAAAACGGAGATGACAGAAATCTCAAGAATGAAATAAATTCGATAATTGATGGTTTGAGTGGTCCCGCATACCGGGCTGCAAGCCACTTAGTGGGCAATGGTAATAATGAGAACGGGGTCAATACTCAATGTTCAATGAAAAAGTTACGATTCATTTTAACTATAGGATATTTAAATAGAAAATTATGCTTGGGAGCTGAAGGTGTGGTAAAAAAAAAGGGGAACTGGTACATTAAGAACAATGCTAAAAAAGTAGGTGAAATATTAAATGACAATGACAAAAATGCCATGCAGCTATTTTTAAATTGCCTAAGACCAAGGCTAAACTATATAGGGGCTGGCCCACATGATAAGAATCCGTTTAAAAAAAATGAAGATGGCGAGTATAAAATTGAAACAGAGTATACTGTTAAAATGCTCGTCGAATTATTTGACGGATTATCGATGGACGCAGAACTGGATGTGCCATTTTCAAAACTGATACATCGCCGAAGGGGATTTCCGGGGAACAATCCGTTGGATTCGCATTTACTTGGTATTGATGCGGGTGCCCATATCAACGCAATAACACCGGAGTCTACTTTAGGGAAAATCAGGCAGAGTTTGGGGTTGCCATTGAGGTGTGATATCTCCGGTACAACCGTGGACGCAATGGGATTTTGCGATACGTTCATAAAAAAAGGTCAGGAAGGCAGCAATAATAAAGAGGAAAGAATGACATATTTGGTATCGTGCATGCTAAGCATGTGCCTGACAGGTCATCATTCTTTAGACGAGATGGCACTGGCTTTGAGTTTAGATGTGAAAGAAAAAAAATATGACCCATGTAATCCTGCAAGTGTAATAAAGTTGCTTGAGGAATGGTCAGGCTGGGATGGTTTTAGTTTTCCTGAGACGGACTATTTTAATAGTAAAGCCGAAGGAATCCTACGCATTGATAACCGGATACTAAAAAAATTAGAATTTACAAAAGAATTATGGGATGGTCTGGCGATACATAACAAAATAAAAATAATGAAAGCAAAGACGGACTCTTAATAGCGGTAAAAACCTTACGTATCCTAATTAAAGACTCTAAGGGAAAACCACCTAGCTGTTGGATACCTATATCACTAAGGCCATTTTAAGCTTGCACCTACTCTTTGCACATTCTTATAATCTCCATATCAAAATAAAAAACAAAGTAACAGTTTTGTTTCTAAAATGAAAGGAGGTGAAAAGATGACAACTGTAGAATCGATAGAAAAAGAGATAGAAAAGCTTTCTCCAGAGGAATTAGCAGAATTCCGACACTGGTATACCGAATTTGATGCAGACGCCTGGGACGCACAAATTGAAGCCGATGCGGCATCCGGGAAGCTTGATGCGCTTGCTGAATATAAAGCAGGGAAAGCAAAAGAGATTTGAAACATTACGCATCAGCCAAATTTTGGATCTGTTTCGATTCTCTGCCGAAGGAAATCCGGAAACTTGCACGCCACAATTATACATTTATTGAAGGAAAATTCGGAGCCTTCGTTACATTTCAAGCCGGTTTGCAAAGGTCGTTATCGAAGTGTTCGGGTTGTTTTGCATTACCGAGCTCTCGGCGTGCCAGTTTCTGATGGCGTGCAATGGTTTTGGATTGGAAGCCATGCCAAGTATGACAAACTATCAAGCGCAAGTTAAGGGACGCTCACAATTAAGATGCGCAAGACTCCAGAATACATGCAATGATAATCTAACAAACCGCATGGGAATCCATTGAGGCCACCTTGAGTTTGAAAATGCTTGATCAGCAAAGAAATACATATGAATAAACATACTAAAATAACAACTTTATGTCTTGCCCTCATACTTTTTAATTTCATAGTATTATTATCCAGGGTGCAACTAGCCTACCCCTTGCCTGCGGATGACGTAATTCCCCTTGTTGATGCAGAATATTTTCCGGCAGTCCACAAGGCATTTACCAATGCTCAAAAGTCCATATTATGTGTTATGTATATGGCGAAACTGGACAAAGGGCATACGGGAGGAGATGAATATCAACTGGTCCTTGATCTCATAAACGCACATAAAAAGGGAGTAAAGGTTCTGGTTATTTTTGACCAGAATGTTAAATTCTGGGAAAAAGGCAAAAAAAGGGACATAATGGAGAGAAGGAGTGAATATGCATACGATTTGCTATTACGAGCCGGTGTTCCTGTTTATTATGACTGCAAAAACAGGGTAACTCACAGCAAGGCGATAGTTATTGATAAATATATAACGATTGTTGGAAGCACTAACTGGACTTATGGCGCATTGAGAAAAAACCACGAAGCATCGGTAATGATAAAATCCCGGGACGTTGCACGTGCGTTTGAGCGGAAATTAAAGAAAATAGACAAAATATCAGCTAAGTAGTGTAACAATAGTAGCATAAAAATATCTTGCAATAATAAATGTGCTTTGTTATAAAAGAAAGTTTCGTAACTTCAGAAGGCTTATAATTATATAGGAGGTACCTGTTGATCATAGCGATCGATGGGCCGGCTGGGTCTGGTAAAAGTACTGCGGCAAAAGGGTTGGCTGAGCGTCTCGGTTTTACCTATCTTGATAGTGGTGCGATGTATAGAGCTTTTACCTGGAAAGCCTGCAGTTCTGGCATTGATTTCAGTGACAAGGAAGGGCTCTCTAAGCTGTTGGATGAGACCAGTATCAGGATAGAATGTTCGGCTGACGGCTCAGAGGTATTTGTGGATGATGTTGACGTAACAAGTGAGATAAGACATCCGTCTATAACTGAAAACATACATCATATATCCTGTCTGGAGTTTGTTCGTAAGAAGATGGTTGAACTTCAAAGAGACTTTGCAAGAGGTAAGGACATTATTACTGAAGGCAGAGATATGTGCTCCGTTGTTTTTCCGGATGCAGATAAAAAGATTTACATGGATGCCAATGTTAAGGAAAGAGCAAAAAGGCGGCATTCTGAGCTCAGAGCTATTAATGATGAGGGAAGTATAGACAATGTAATAGAGGACATTGTCCAGAGGGACCGGAGGGACTCGACAAGGCAGTTCGCACCGTTAAAAAGAGAACCTGATGCCCTTTATCTTGATACAACAAGCTTGGATGCAGTGGATGTTGTTGATATTTTGATAAAAGAGATTGAAAAAGAGCAGCAGAAAGAATAATTCCTTAACAATATTTTACATTTAAAACTTTATTTAGCAGTTTTATTAACTTTACTTTTGGAGAACTTTTTTAATGGTTAACAAACTTGTATTAGAACAGTACGATATCAAGCAAGAGGAAATAGAGAGAGAACTTGAAGAAATAGTAGGAAGTGACAGCCTCGAAAAGATTGAAGCTGTATTTGACACTTCAATCAAAAACTTCGATTTAGGAACAATTCTAAAGGGTAGGATTTTAGGTGTCATTGGTAATAATGTAATATTAGACACAGGATATAAATCTGAGGGAATCGTCCCGCTTTCGGAATTTGCCAGTCATGAAGAAGTCGAAGTTGGGAATGACATTGAGGTAATGCTTGAGTCGTTTGAAGACGATACCGGACTAATACAAATTTCAAAACAGAAAGCCGACCGTATACGTGGTTGGGAAAAAGTAGTTAATAAATACCAGGAAGGCGATGTTGTAACGGGTAAAGTTGTACGAAAGATAAAAGGAGGGTTACTGGTTGACGTAGGCATCCCAATCTTCCTACCTGCATCACAAATCGATATCAAACCTCCCGGTGAGATTGCTGAATATATTGGTAAGGAAGTAACATGTAAGATATTAAAGATCGATGAGGTTCAACAGAACATTATCGTATCAAGAAGGAAACTTATAGAGGAAGAGCGAAACAAACAAAAACGCGAATTCCTGGACAGTGTTGAGATAGGTCAGGTTGTAAAAGGCGAAGTTAAAAATATTGCAGATTTTGGCGCATTTATTGACCTTGGTGGCATAGACGGGTTGCTTCACATAACAGATATGAGCTGGGGCAGAATCAGTCATCCTTCAGAAATGTTAGCAATTGGAGATCAGGTTGAAGTTAAGATACTTGATATTGATGCGGTAAAGGACAAGGTTTCTCTCGGGTTAAAACAAAAATCAGAGAATCCATGGACAAACGTAGGAGAGAAATATCCAATTGGCTCAAAGATAAAAGGCCAGGTGGTCAATATTATGTCATACGGTGCATTTATCAAACTGGAAACCGGTATCGAAGGGTTGGTTCATATTTCTGAAATGTCGTGGACGAGGCGTATCAATCATCCTTCAGATGTTGTCGCTATCGGAGACTCTGTTGAGGCAATAGTGTTAAATATAAATAAAGAGAAAGAAGAGATTTCTCTAAGTATTAAGCAAGTCGAGCAAAATCCATGGACAAATATAGAAGAAAAATATCAGCCAGGGCATACGATAAAAGGAAGGGTCAGGAATTTGACTAATTACGGTGCCTTTATAGAAATTGATGAAGGCATAGATGGCCTTCTTCACATTTCAGATATGTCATGGTCAAAGAAAGTTGCTCACCCTTCAGAAATAATTAAGAAAGGTGAAATGATAGAGGTTAAAATACTATCAGTTGATAAGGATAAAAAGAGGGTATCATTAGGAATTAAACAACTTACCGGTGATCCATGGAAAAAAGAGATACCGGAGAAATACCATGTTGGTGATATCGTAAAAGGTAAGGTTGCTAAAATGACAGATTTTGGCGCGTTCATAGACCTAAGTAATGGTTTGGAAGGATTATTACATATTTCAGAAGTTTCTAAAGAAAAGATTAAAAAACTTGAAAGCGTTCTTGCTATCGGACAGGAATTGGATGTTAAGATTGTAAAGATAGAGCCGGAAGCAAGGAAGATAGGTCTAAGCCTTAAAGGTGTTGAGAATGCATCAGTGAAAGCAAGCGAGTCACAAGAAGTACCACCAGAAGAACAACCAGCTGAAGAAGCTACAGAAAATGTCGCTGAAGAGACAGCTGACGAGGTAAAAGAGGAAGATAACACATAAACAATGGTGGTAAGAAAGGAAGAGCAATTTTGCTTAAAGAATTAATACGTGATATCCCTGATTTCCCTAAAGAGGGAATTGTTTTTAAGGATATAACTCCAGTATTACAAAATGCTGCGGGTTTGAAGGAAATTGTAAACAGGTTCTCTGATCACTATGCGAATCAAAAAGTTGATGTCATCGTGGGTGCAGAGGCGAGAGGGTTCCTTTTTGGTCCCGCAGTCGCTATAAATCTAAATGCGGGTTTTGTACCGGTCAGAAAACCGGGAAAGCTTCCCTATGAAACAGCAAGCATGACATATGAACTGGAATACGGTACTGATACACTTGAGATACACAAAGACGCGGTAAAAGCCGGTGATAATGTTTTGATGATGGATGATCTTTTGGCAACCGGTGGAACCATGGCTGCAAGTTGTAAACTAGTCGAATCGCTTGGCGGTAAGATTATGGGATGTGCTTTCTTAATCGAACTGGGTTTTCTAAATGGAAAAGAGAAATTAAGCGAATATGATATCTTTTCTCTAATTCAATACTGAAGTGATAGTTCAGGGTGTTCGATATTGAGGCCGGCATAGATGTTGATTGCCGGCCTTTTTCAATTTGATATAAATAGTTGAAAAAGCGCCCGTAGCTCAGATGGATAGAGCAACGGTTTCCTAAATCGTAGGTCAGAGGTTCGAATCCTCTCGGGCGTATTTATAATTCACAGATAATATAATTTATTTTTTTTAACATTTTCGTGAATGACAGGGTTTAGTCCCTGGCACAAGTTTGCGACATATAACAAACTACAAAATCCTATGGAAAACGTAAAAGTAAGACTTCATCATTTTTTTCAGTTTTTTAGTGACAATAAGTTATGGATAGCTATTGGCGTTGCCGTAGCCGTTGCGGCAGGTGTACCTTCATATTTGTATCAGCAGAAAGGAGCTAATGATCTTGGTGAAGTTTGGAGTCGGATTTACCGAATGAACTACGAAGTAGCGACTGCTCAACAAGGGGGATCCGAAAAAAAGAGAGAAGCATTAGAAGGTGCTATTAGTGAATATACATTTCTAAAGGATAATTTGTCAGCAACCGGTGCTACTCCCTGGTTGTTGTCAGAACTGGGTAACGCGCAGTATAACGTAAAAAAATATGATGATGCGATTCTTACGTACAGGGAATTCATTAACCGTTATGGCAACCACCCGTTAACTCCTGTCATAAGGCAATCTTTAGGATACGTTCTTGAAGAAAAAGAACAGTTGAAAGAGGCCATAGAACAGTTTGATATGATTGCGGAAGATCCGGAAGCCATATATCTTAAAGCACAGGTCAGGTTAGATGTCGGAAGATGTTATGAGAAATTGGAACAATTGGATTTGGCTGTAGCTACGTATAAAGATGTAATTGGTACCTTTCCTGAAAGTGGATACGCAAAAATGGCTAAGTATCGACTGGAAGACCTTGAATAATAAGTTATGAACTTAAACAGAATGGCTGTAATGGACGAAGACGAGACAGGTCAAATCCAGTTAGTAGTTAAAAAAAAACTCACTTCCAAGAGAATTGATAAATACCTTGTTTCACGATTACAGGATTTTTCACGTAGTCATGTTCAGCGGCTGATAAAGGAAGAGGCAGTTAAGGTAAATGATGTTGCGGTAAAAAGCAGTTATGAAATAAAGCTGAACGATACCATTTCTATAGATTTGCCGACGGAGAGCAGTGACCACATTACTCCGGAAGATATTCCACTTAATATTATTTTCGAAGACGAATATTTGATGGTCCTGAATAAAACCCCGGATACGGTAGTACATCCCGCGCGTGGTCATTCAAGTGGAACATTGGTAAATGCACTGGCCTTTCACTGTAACAATCTTTCTTCATTAAATGGCCCTTTGAGACCGGGAATTGTGCACCGGTTGGATAGAGATACCAGTGGCGCTATTTTAGTTGTTAAGGACGAAAAAGTACACAAACACCTGGCATTGCAGTTTGAAAACAGGGAAATAACGAAAGAATATCTTGCTGTTGTTAAGGGTGAAACAGAGCTTGATTCTGATAAGATTGATTTACCAATTGGAAAAGATAAAAGAGACAGAAAGAAGATGGCGATTCGCCATGACAATGGTAAGAACGCGGTCTCTATTTTTGAAGTACTGGAACGCTTTCCGGGTTTTACATTAGTGAAAGTTTTTCTGGAAACGGGAAGGACACACCAAATCAGGGTCCACATGAAAACGATTGGTCATCCTGTCATTGCGGATTCGGCATACAGCAATAGTGAAGCATGTTATATCGAAGATTTAATGGCGCCTGTTTTAAACAAAGATATACATAACCTTGCAAAAGAGGCAGAATTGTGTAATAATGTTACCGATCCGATTATTGAGAGACAGGCGCTACACGCTTATAAGATTGGATTTATTCATCCGGTTACTAATAAGGCCCTGGAGTTTACGGCTGAAATACCGGAAGATATGGGTAACTTGATTACAACGCTCAGAAAAATTAAGACTCTTTTAAACTAAATAACGGAGGAGAGAAAAATGTTTGGTATGCCGGGTGGTATCGAATGGATCGTAATCCTTATTGTGGCTCTACTTATCTTTGGTAAGAGACTACCGGAGGTAATGAAGAATATGGGAAGAGGTATTGTTGAATTTAAGAAGGGTGTGAAAGGCGTAGAAGATGATGTGGAAGACGCAATGGAGAAGGATCCGGAAAAGCTGGAAGCTTCTAACAACAGCAATGAAAAGGTAGAAACAGATAATAAAGAACATTCTAAAGAAATGAAAGGTTAAAAATCTCATGGCACAAAGCAATAAAAGAGGAAAACTCAAATGGCGCAGCAAAAAAGCAAATCATGGTAGAAAACCAAATAAGGGAAAACAGAGAGGGAAGATGTAAATCTTTTTTTTTGCTGCCTGATTGAATAGTATAAATCAAAACGAAAATTGAATCGGAGTGTTTATCCAGTTGCTATATGGACAAAATCAAAGAATTCCATAAAGTCTTGCTTTATTTGTTCATTCACCACTTTCAATACCTTGCGTAAAATCATACCCTTGAGCCTCTTTGGCTTAAGGCGCTTCTACCCGGTTTCTGCCACTTTCTTTCGCTTTATAGAGCGCGCTGTCAGCAGAAGCTATCAGGGCGTTAGGATCAACCCCATGTTCCGGGAATGATGCTACTCCGATGCTTATAGTCATACTAAGAGTCTGCCCGGACACAATATTATCAAGAGCCATGGACTCAATATTGTGACGAACTGCGTCTGCTTTTTTAAGGGCATTTGATAAGCTGGCATCAGGCATAATAACGACGAATTCCTCTCCACCGTATCTTGCCAGTATATCCGATTCCCTTATGGATCCCTTTACACTCGTGGTCAATTGTTTCAATACACGGTCACCGGTAATGTGTCCATATGTATCATTAAAATTCTTGAAGTGGTCTATATCCATAATGATAAGGCTCAAGGGCTTTTTATTCCGCCTGGCAAGGAGTATCTGCTTCTCCAGCATCTCGTCGAAAAACCTCCTGTTGTATACACCGGTAAGCCCGTCTGTTACTGCTGCACGCCGGGTCATGTCCATAAGCCTCACACCGTGTACAGCCGATGCCACCAAGCCAACATAGGTTGAGAAAAGTGATTGTTTCTCGTTACTGTCCCAGTAGCCAATCTCCTCTTTTACCAACAGGACCACTCCCGTTGTAGTGCCACCTGTTATCAGCGGATAGCACGCATATCCACCCTCCTTTATTTTAAGAGAAAGACACTCGCACGGAATGTCCTCATTTATGTCCTTCACAATGAGTTCATGTCCTGTTCTTAGCACACGGCATATTGAAGGGTTTATGAATATTTCGGATTTAATAAGTTTTTCCACGGGCATCTGCGGCTCAATAAGCGGTACATCAAGCATATCGTTTTCCCTGTTCAGCATTAATACAACTATGATATCAGGGTCAAAATCCTTTTTTAAGGCGTGTGCCATATGTTTGATTAACTCAGATTCCTGTATCTCTTCTCTCATGATGACAGAGAAATCCATCAGATTCTTCAGGTTCTTAATAGTTTTCTCTCTATCTTCCATGGTATTCTTCTGTAATTGCTCCAGACCCTTACGTGCAGTAATATCCTCCGTAATTCCAACAAAATGAGTTATGACGCCTTGCTTGTCCTTAACAGGCGATATAGACGCGGAAACCCAATAGGCCTCACCATTTTTCTTCTTATTATGAAGTTCTCCAATCCACTCTCCTCCAGAAGTAATGGCATTCCATAACCGTTCGTATTCTTCCGGTGTGGTTTTACCGGATTTTAAGATGCGCGGGTTTTGTCCAATAATTTCTTGAGATGTGTAGCCTGTTACCTGTGTGAACTTCGGATTTGCATATTCGATATTACCGTAGGGATCAGTTATTATTACCATAGCAGGGCTTTGTTCAACGGCGCGGGACAGTTTGTGACTTTTCCCTTCCGCCTGATTACGCTTGATGAATAGAGCAATCTGGTTACCGATAGCCGACATCATATTCAACAACTCTTCATCCGGCTCTTGTGGCTTCTGGCTAAAGAATTCGATTGCTCCAAGAACTTCTTTCTCAATAATAATGGGGAAACCAAAGGCCCCATGCAGCCCTGCTTTCGACGCAACTGACGCTCTTGGAAAATTTGGATCTTTGACAACATCAATAATCCAGGCTGGTTTGCCGCTTTCCCATACTCGACCGGGCAATCCGATTCCGTAAGAGAAGCTGATTTCTCTTGTCTTTTCTTTGAATTCCGATATTTCAATGGTTGAGACGTGCCAGAGGTCAGAACAGCGCAAAACATCTTCCTGGTTGCTATAAACCCACATCCCTCCAAATTCCCAATGTAGAGCTTCGCATACAGCATGAAGGATTTTGTTAGAGGCCTCTTTAAGTGTAGTCGATACTGACAATATTTGTGTTATAGCGTGCTGGGCATTAAGACGTCTTTCAGATCTTTTACGTTCGGTAAGGTCCCGAATGATGGCCATGAAAGAGTACTTACCCTCTTCACTTTTTTGAAATGCTATAGACATTTCTATAGGCACTTCAATCCCCTTCTTAGTCATTCCGGAAATTTCTACTATACTATTCATAATTCTGGGTTCACCGGTCCTTACAAACCGTTCTAATCCATCTTTATGTTGTGACCTGTATCTTTCAGGAATAATAGTCTTTATCTGTTGTCCTAAGATTTCGTCTTTCAAATATCCGAATATATTCTCTGCTGCTTTGTTCCAAACGTTGACTATTCCACTTTCATCAATACCGACAATTGCATCTCGCGCAACTTCTATCAAATTCTCAGAATAATCTCTCGCTTTTTTTGACTCTGTTAAGGCGTGTTCTTTATTGGCATTGGCTTCAACAAGGCTATCAGTCATTTTATTAAAAGAATTGGCTAATCTGCCGATTTCATCATTTGCTTTTATCTCTAACCTTCGGTCAAAATTACCCTTTGCTACAAGACCCATATATTCAATTAATTTCTCAATGGGAACGATAATACCCTTTGTTATAAACAGTCCATAAATAATCAAGACTATCATTACGAAACCAGATATGCTTAGCACGATAACCATGTTGCGGTAGAAGTGTGCGTTTATAACTTCAACTTCTTCAAGCACCTGCTGTCGACTGTTCTTATGTAGTTCATTCGCATCATCGATCATATTATCTGCCAATAAATCCATCTCCTCCATAAGTTGCGCACCTACTACATTTCCTATGGGGTCAGTGAGGCTGAATATCTTATGGGAAAGAACCTTTATTTGAACATATTGGTCCTTCAGTTTGTTAAAAGTTTCTCGTCCTTCCATCATAGTATGTGTGGGAAAGGATCTGCCATCTAATAATGAAAAGTATTTATTAACATTGGCTTCGAGTTCTTCGAATGTATATCTCTCACTCTCATTGCCGTGTATAAGGTAGTCGTTGGCGGGCATGACGACCCTGTTAAGGGCTAATTCAAGTTGGGACAGCATCTCCAGCTCATTAGTATAGTTCAGAATATTATTAGTGGATTTAGAGGTAAGCGTGTGCAAGTAAAACGACATGCCCAAAACGGAGACACCAATAAGAGCAGTGAAAATATATATACTCCAGAGAAATTTCAATTTTATCTTCATACTGATTTCAGGATATTTTCTGCTTTAATGTAATATGAAATTGTGATAATGGCAATAGGTATGAGTGAGATGCAGAGTGTAAATGGGAGTAGTTTTTTCTTAATTGACAAGACCATTGATTTATTTCACAAAAAGATATTTACCTTTTACTTTATTAAAATCAAATCTTGCAGGGACATATGTACGAGAATAATTTTTCGTATACTATAGCTATACGGCAAAAAATACAATATCAAAATTTGAGTATATGACAAGCATTATAAAGACCTCCTGATTGTATTAGATAATCTTGATCGAACTATCAAGTAATAACTCCTTTTAATGCTTTCTCATAAACTTGCAAGTCCATTTCGCTAAACAGTACAAATCGAACTTCAGCAAAGTTATGTTCTAGAATAAATTCTTTTACTATTGTAAGGGCAATCCTTGCAGCTTTATCTATCGGAAACCGGTAAACTCCTGTACTGATAGATGGAAACGAGATGGACTTGATGCTATTTTTTTTTGCCAGATTCAGACTGTTGTAATAGGCATTGCGAAGAAGTTGTTCTTCGTTGCGGTTTCCTCCTGACCAGACAGGACCTACTGTGTGTATCACATATTCAGTCGCCATATTTCCACCAGTGGTTATTACAGCTTCTCCCGTAGGGCAACCTTCCTGTTTTGCACGGAGTTCCTTACACTCTTCGAGAATCTTCGGTCCACCCGCACGGTGGATGGCACCATCGACACCACCTCCTCCAAGCAGGCTTCTGTTTGCTGCGTTGACGATAGCCTCAGTCTCCTGTAAAGTTATATCACCCTGGACCAGACTCAGTTTTGTCTTACCAACCATTTTTTCCATTTTGTCTGATCTCCTTTAAAGTGTTTGAGATTATAAGCCTGTCAATGTTTGTGCTATACCCATATCAAAATGGTTTTTAGTATACTTTCACATACAGGTACAACAATGTGGCATTGCGTCAATGTTTGGAGGCAGAACTGCCATTTGTTTTTACAAAACTCAAAGAAAGAAACATTTTTCATTCTAAGTAAGTTCTGATATGATAACACTAAACTTTGAAGCTTTGCTAATAGTAATATTTCAAGACGTTGGCATAGCTTAATAAATTGTCAATTCTAAAGACCGTTTTAATTCTTACTAATGCCTGATAGTAGAGACAATCAACCCATACCGATAGAGCACAAATTAGTCCCATACTGTAATCAAGTAATAATAGCGACCTTGATCGTCATCATTATTGCAGTGCCACTCTATTTTGATATCCATCTTCATAGCGTTTTCGACCTGAGTAAGATTACTGTACTGTATATATTGACCTTCACCATGCTGGCAGCATGGTCTATAAAGATCCTACTTACCCGTCGGCAATTACGACCTGAGAACACTGTCGAAGGCAATGATATCCCCGCTTCCACATCTTACGTACAGCAACTCTTAAGGCAACCATTAAGTTTACCGATTATAGCTTACCTGCTTGTTAGTGGACTGGCAACGATCTTTTCTATAAATCCTTATTTAAGTCTGGTCGGTAATTACACAATGTACGGAGGTTTTATATCAACAATTGTATACATCTCACTATTCTTTGTAATAATAGATTTTATCGACAAAAAAAGATTAGGCTTGCTCCTGAACATAATTATCTTAACTGCATGTATTGCATCTATATATGGCATCTTACAACATTTTGGATTAGATTTTCATCCTTGGAATACATCTTTTGGCCACAGAGTTCCTTCTACCTTTGGACACCCCGCATTCTTTTCTGCATTTCTCACTATGGTTATACCGCTTGTACTGATTAAAATTTTCTTCAATTCGCATTTAAGATATTCAGCATTGCTCTATATAGGAATACTGACACTCTTGATGATCGCATTTTACTACACAAGAACACGTGCTTCCTTTTTGGGACTTATTATATCAAATTTGTTTTTCTTTTCTTTTGTTGGGAAAGAGAATCTCTTGGCAAATAAGATAAAAACAATTGCCACCATAACTATCATAATCGGCATTTCAGTCTTTTTTAATGTAAGTAATGAGGCATCTGTTATTGGAAGGTTCGTAGGTGATATAGAGCCTGCTCTTTTAGATAATAAACAATCCTCTTCCTCTCTGGGAGATACCAAAACAGCACTAAGTTTGCAACAAGATCTTTCTAATGATGGCATTGGTGTTGCGAATCAACTAGGGGGTACCATGCGAATGAGGGTTTTCCAATATCTGACGGGTCTTAAGATCATTCATGATTATCCTATCCTGGGAATCGGACCTGATACATTAGGTATGATATACCCTCAATACCTCTCAAAGGTGTTCAAGGAAAAAGACGAACATAGATATTTCGGAAACAAGAAAACTGCAGAAAGGATTCATAATGATTTTTTAGACGTGACCGTATCCAGAGGTTTACCAGGACTGGGAGTATATGTGTGGTTCCTCTTTGCTTATGCAAGGATGGTATGGAAAGGATGCAGGAAGGGCAATAACAGTGACAAACTTCTCATAATAGGTTTTTGTACCGGCTGTCTGGCATATTTTGTTCAAAATCAGTTTAGCTTCGGACATATATCCATAGTCACGCCCTTCTGGTTTCTTGTTGCTATGTCAGTTATAGCCAGTCCTGTTAGATATTCTCTATCTAATGGGAGGGGTTTCCTCAGATATTTGCCATCTAACGATATTCGAGATCCGATAGCACATGATCCAGACAGAATCAAATTGGATGACAATCTCTTTTCTGGAAAATTTGTAAAACAGATTTCCTGTGGAATTATTGTATGTTTAATGATCCTGCTTGTCATCCTTAGTCTGTTTCGCTATAAAGCAGATCTTAATTTTGAAAACGGAAGAAGATTACTTTACAAAAGAGAAACAACAGAAGCAATTCAAAGTTATGAAATGGCAGTAAAGCATAATCCTTTAGAGAGGAATTATCGTAACATGCTCAATCGTATTTATCTGAAAATGGCAATAATTGGTTTTAACAAAGGCCAGGGGAGTATCACAGGAGACCGGACAAACATATTTACACGTGAGCAAACTACAATGTTGATTGAGAGCGCAATTGCAGGTGCAGAGGAAGTGCAAGGACTTTATCCCGGAGATTACCATTCGGCTTTCACCCTTGGACAGGCTTATCATCTCCTTGATAAAATTTCGCTTACTCGGCAAAATCATTCAGGCGGGGACGAAGATACGAGTAAAGATGCCATCAAATACTACAAAAAAGCGATGGTGTTGCGTCCGTTTAAGTTTGAGTTTCGGAATAAATTGGCACAATTTTATGCAGAAAAAGGCCGGAATCAGGATGCCATTATTGAGTTAAAAGAAGCAATAGATATTTCACCTGAGGAGCAAGAACCTTACTTAAACCTTGCTAAAGTATATATGAATGATAATGAGAGGTATGAGGAAGCAGAAGCCACTCTTCTTGAATTCATCAAAAAAAATCCTGACCATGCAATGATAGATGTGTACAGACTTTTAAACTACGTTTACATCCAGACTGAAAAATGGGATGAAGTCTTGAGCCAATCAAAAAAGATAATTCAACTCGATGAGAAAGAGTTAAACGCCTATAAATATGCAATTATGGCAAACTTAAAGCTTGAGAGATATAATGATGCACGAAATTTTTGTAATCGTATTCTGGATTTATCAGGATCACAGGATAACACGCACAGCAAATATGCTAAAGAGATTCTTGCACGCTTATCAGAAAAGTAAGTTACGGGATTAAGCCTGAAAGTTTTATCACCATTGCCACTACACAGATTGTAAGCAACATCCTTAGCCAGCGTTCACCTTTTTTAACAGCCCAATGGCTTCCAATCCACCCCCCAAGTCCCATCCCGGCAGCCAGGCACAATCCAATTTCCCAACACACTTTACCATTGAAGGCAAACACAACTAATGCAAAGATCGTATAGATACCGGCAATAAATACCTTGTGGCTGTTCGTAACCACAAGATTAAATTTCGTAATGGTGGTCAGGGCGGCAATAATTATGAAACCAACACCAACCTGTATAAACCCTCCGTAGATTCCGATAAAGAAGAAGACTGTCATTGCAGTAATGAGCTGGCGGCGTCCTAAACTACTTGAGTTACCACCACCCTCCTGACGAGGGTTCCAGAGGATAAGTCCGAGCACGAGCAGCATTATAACGGCAAGCACTCTTTTGAACAGGAGGTCGGATATGTCGATGGCAATGTAGGCGCCGATGATGGCACCTATGATTGCAGGTATTGAAAGGAGGAGGCTCAGTTTAAAATTGGAAACACCGTTCCTCTTAAAGCCGGCAACCGCAAATCCGCATTGAGCGACGATTGCAATACGGTTAGTTCCATTTGCTACTGCTGTTGGCAAGCCAAGAAAGATGAGTATCGGCAGGGTAAGCAGTGAACCACCACCCGCAATGGTGTTGATGAATCCGGCCAGTATGCCAGCGAAAAATACAACAGGTATGTGCCAAATTTCCATTTAAATAAGTGAGCTAAAGTTTAAAGTGAGCTAAAGTGAACTAAAGTTGTAAGAAAGACACTCACCGTTTTTCGGACAAAAGACGCCGAGGAGAAACCCTTAGCTGAGGAAAGTATGAACTCAGAAAAAAAACTTACAGAATAAATTAGCCACAGATATACACGGATTGAGAAATTAAGAAATTTAAGAATTAACGAAAAACTAATGTCAACGCTCAATATTAATTCTTTGACCACCATAACTTTAGGCATTTCAAACTTTTGCTCACTTTAGTCACTTCTGTTAGTTCTTATTTCCGGCAAGATTTATGGACCTGAAATAGAAAGGTGGTACTTTCAGGGACCCATGCCAATCAGACTTGTCACCGAGTGCTACTATATTATTAAATACGTCAAAAACATTTCCGGCAACCATGCAATCCTTAACCCTTCCAACAATTTCTCCGTTTTCTACAAGATAGCCTAAATCTATATTTACAGAAAACTCTCCGGCAAGAACGTTACTCTGGCCTCCTCCAAGGACCTGGTCTACCAGTATCCCCTTCTTCATATCTTTAGTCATATCTTCAAATTTCATTTCTCCTGGTCCAACTATTACATTAGAGTTTCCCGGAGAAGGTTGAGACGCAAAACTTCTTGTTCCGTTTCCGGTAGATTTGGCATTCATAATACCGGCAGTTTGCAGGTCATATATATAATTCTTAAGTACACCTGATTCAAAAAGCGGGGTTCGTCGGGCAGAAACACCTTCATCGTCGCATACGTAACTGCCATCAGCATAATCAATAGTTGGATCATCATATATGGTGATCCTTTCATCCATTATCTTCTCTCCCAGTTTGCCTGTCAGCGGAGAGACTCCTTTCTGTACCAGTTTCCCATTACAGCCGGATTCAAACGTTGATAACAAAGTTCCGACAGCCTTGGAAGTAAAGACTACAGGATAAGCGGAGGTTGATATTTCTACCTCCTTCTCTGCTAATTTCAAATCACTAAGGGATTTCGTTATATGTTTATCAATATTATCAACCACTTTTGCTGAACTCTCACCTTCTCCAACCCACAATAACCCTTTATCTTCAACAAGTAATATGTCAAAACCTGTTCCAAAAGAGGTTGATTGAGTACTAACATCTAACCCTTTTGAGTTGATTAAGCGGCTTTTACCAACACCTTTTCCGATACTGACTCCACATTCATAATCCGGATTTACTGATAAGGCTCTTTCGATTGCCTCTTCACCAATTTGAATACCTTTTTCGATAGGATAGTCCACTACATTTTCATCATACAACTTGATATCCTTAAATTGACTTTTCGGTTGAAATTCAAATTTTGCCTCCTGTCCGAATTTAGCACTCTCCAACGCATTTGTAACAAGCTGTTCGGGTTTTCTGAAATCGGTAGTACTTGAAAACCCAATCTTTCCGTCCTTGATTATGCGCAAGCCGATGCCCCTGATTGACTTGGTATAAACAGATTTTAATTTATTATTTTCGAAACTGATAGACCTGGACTCTCCCTCTTCATATATCACCTCTGCTGAATCAGAATTTTTTAATGCCAGATCTAATATCTTTTCTTCAATGTTATTTTTCATTTTTTTATTTTCTAATTTTAAAAGTAGGTTTCTCTTTTGTGTTTTCCTCCTGGTCAGGAGTCTCAAGTTTTATTCTCAAACGTAAATCATTTGCGCTATCTGCATATGCTATCGCAGTTTCATAATTAATTTTCCCCTGTACATAAAAGTTGTAGATAGCCTGATCGAAGGTTTGCATACCTTCATGTTCTCCTTTTTTCATCGCTTCCTTCAAGAGGCCAATATCCTTTTTAAGGATAAGGTCCTTTACCCTGGGAGTATCCAGCAGTATCTCTACGGCAGCAATTCTCTTATCTTCTACCGTTGGAATAAGCCGTTGGGAAACAATACTCCTGAGATTAAGTGAAAGAAGCAAGAATATCTGTTCTTGTCTCTCGGCAGGAAAAAAAGTTACAATGCGTTCTATAGATTGATTGGCATTATTGGCATGAAGAGTCGCAAGGCAGAGATGGCCGGTTTCTGCAAAGGATATGGCCGCCTCCATAGTGTAAGAGTCACGCACCTCACCTATCATGATAACATCCGGAGCCTGTCTCAGTGCGCTTTTTAAACCATCACCAAAAGAATGTGTATCAAGCCCCACTTCCCTATGGGTAATAATAGAACGTTTGTGTTGATGTACAAATTCTACAGGATCTTCTATCGTGATTATATGCCCTGCCGAATTTTCATTTCTATAGTCTACCATGGCAGCCAATGTAGTAGATTTACCAGACCCCGTTGCCCCTACTACTAATACCAGACCTCTTTTTGTCATAGAAATATCTTCTAAGGCTGAAGGTAGTCCCAATTGTTCAAAGGACTGAATTGGGATTTTTAACTGGCGAATAACGAGGCCTACACTATTCATTTGATAAAATATATTCACTCTGAAACGCCCAATAGATGGAGCTAAAGCAAGGTTCATCTCCTTTTCTTCAATAAAGATGGTTTTTTGTTTTTCGCTCATTATTGAAAAGGCAAGTCTTTTCGTGTCTTCCGGGCTCAATGCTTCTGCCTCTCCAGATATGGGTTCCGTTTTGCCTCCCACCCGAAAAGTAGGAGGAATACCTGCTGATATATAAATATCTGAGGCATCCCTCTCCATCATTAATTTCAATAATTCTTCTAAATTCACTTTTTCCCCTAAATTAAGTATTTATTCGCCATAGGCAGTTAAGGCAGAAGGATTAGTCAAGTATGGAATTATTGTCTCTTGAGAAACAATACCTTGTTTGTATAGATCCACAAGGGTTGCATCCATTGTTTGCATTCCAAACTTCTTTCCAGTCTGCATCATTCCCGGTATCTGGGATATTTTGCCTTCTCTTATGAGGTTTCTTACCGCAGGTGTCCCTATCATTATCTCTATAGCCGCTACTCTGCCTTTACCATCCATCGTTTTCAACAGGTTCTGGGTAACGACTGCTAATATGGACTCTGAGAACATGGCTCTTACCTGATTCTGTTGCGCATGAGGGAATACATCTATAATTCGGTCTATAGTTTTTGCGGCACTTGATGTGTGCAGGGTGCCAAGGACCAAATGGCCGGTTTCAGCGGCAGTCATAGCCAAAGAGATAGTTTCCAGATCTCTCATTTCACCAACCAGGATAACATCGGGATCTTCTCTCAGGGCAGAACGTAAAGCATTGGCAAAACTATGTGTATTGGTCCCCAATTCTCTCTGGTTTATGAGGCAAAGCTTTGGATCATAAACAAATTCTATGGGATCCTCTATGGTTAAAATATGCAACTTTTTATTCTGATTTATATAATCTATCATAGCTGCCAGTGTCGTGGATTTACCAGAACCGGTAGGACCTGTTACCAGAATAAGTCCTTTGGTTTTTTTTGTAAGATCAGCAAGTATTTCGGGGAGACCCAACTCTTCCAGTGACATTATTTTTGTAGGAATTGTCCTGAAAACAATTGCCTCTCCCTTAGATTGATAGAAAGCATTTATTCTGTATCGGGCTATCCCCTTTAGATCTATGGCAAAGTCTATTTCCTTATCTCTCTCAAAAGCTTTAAGCTGTTGATCATTGAGAATATCATAGAGCATTGTATGTACCTCTTGTTGGGAGAGGGAAGGCATATCTACCTTCTGAATATCACCGTGGATTCTAATTATGGGAGGTTCGCCTGAGCTTATGTGTAAGTCTGAAGCTCCTTGTTCTTTTGTAAAGGTAAGAATTTCACTTATATCCATAATTTCTATTCCTTTTTTTACTCACGAGTTCTATAAAATAGCTCTAATGTACGCGTTGTTATCACTTGTTCCGTAAGGAACATATTCCTGACAATAGTTTAAGTTCTTAATCTCTTTGTAATATATAGAGTAAAGAATTTCAAGAGAATATGTGTCGTGGTTTTTTTACACCGCAGAGGCAACGGTAAGGATCTCCTCCACAGAGGTTAATCCATTTTTCACTTTATCAACACCATCATCTACCAGGGTTTTAAAATTCTGTGTTTCTCTGGCTACCTTTGCAATAACGTGCGGGGTCTCTCGATTTATTATTAAATCCCTTATGGTATTATCCATTACGAGTATTTCGTAAAGACCGATTCGTCCTTTATATCCGGAATTTCTGCAATGATCACAGCCTTTTCCTTTTGAAAATGTAATGCTTTGCTCATCTTGTAATCCAATACTCTTAAGCAATTTCTCATTAGGTATGTAGTCTTCAGTACAATGTTTACAGTTGGCCCTTACTAGTCTTTGTGCCACTACTCCTATTACGGATGACGCGATAAGAAACGGTTCTACACCCATATCTATCAAACGGCTGACTGCCCCTGGGGAGTCATTGGTGTGAAGTGTGCTGAAAACCAGATGACCCGTCATAGCAGCTTGAACGGCAATTTCAGCCGTTTCACGGTCTCTCATCTCTCCTATCATAATTACGTCAGGGTCTTGTCGAAGAATAGCCCTTATTGCGGAAGCAAAAGTGATCCCTGCCTTAGCATTAATCTGGGTCTGTCTGATATATCTCAGGCGGTATTCCACAGGATCCTCCACAGTAATGATATTTATATCCGGGGAATTAATTTTGTTTAGAGAAGCATAGAGTGTAGTGGTCTTTCCACTACCAGTAGGTCCTGTCATAAGAATTATGCCGTTCGGTTTTTCTATAAGTGATTGATACATACCAAGAGAATTTTCTGAGAATCCCAATTGTTCTAACTTCATAGAGGCTGTTCTTTTGTCCAGGACACGCAGAACCACACTCTCGCCATAAACGGTAGGCATGGTGGAAACTCGGAAATCATACTCATGTCCCGCACTTTTTACCTTAAAGCGTCCGTCCTGTGGCGCCCTGCTCTCTGCAATGTTCATACCTGAAAGGATCTTTATTCTGGACACCAGTGTCGTGCGGAGGGTTCTTGGCAAGGTTGCCGCCTGATATAAAACACCATCCAGCCTATACCTGATAATCATAGCATCCTCTTCCTGCTGAATATGAATATCACTTACTCCTTCTCTAATAGCACGGTGGATAATAGTATTTAGCAGTTTTACAACAGGGGCCTTGTCAAGCATCTCCTCTGAAATTGCCTCGAGGTCTACTTCTCTAACCTTTTCTACCTCTACATCATCATCAATGTCACCAAACTCACTCAGGACAATCTCATCCACTATATCTGTCAGATCACCTGTTTTGTTGGTACTACCGTAATAACGGTCAAGGGCCTGAAGTATTTGGTCTTCCGTAGACACCGTAAGTTCAATATCACAGTCCAATATGTCCCGGATTTCATCAATACCAAACAGATTCCTGGGATTTGAAATAGCTATAGTCAGGTTATTTACTATTTTGAAGAGAGGCAAGAATTTGTATTTACGTGCCAGTCTCTCGGATACTAATTTTAGTACCTTTGTATCAATATCGTAATTGTCTAAGTCTACATATGGTACGTTGAAATAGGCGCCTACAGCATCGGAAATCATCTTCCTGGTTGCAAATTCCTTCTCTAGAATAATTTGTTCAATGGAAGAATCAGACTTCTTTTGCTCCGCATCACATTGCTTTACCTGGTCATTGGTTAGTATTCTCTGACCCACCAATATGTCTACTAGCGTGATTTTCAGTTCTTTTTTAACAGATGTTTGGATCATTATACTCTATTCTCTTAAAACTTCGACACTGGTAACTTTCAACTCCTTAATATGCCTGGTTGCCTCCCGGAAAGACACTGATTTCTTTTTTTCTTACTACTTCAAAACTGGAAACTTTCAAATCCTCAATATGCCCGGCTACCCTTTCTGCCAACTCAGGATAACCTTGACCGGCATTTTGGACAAAACGTGTATAGTGCTGTATGGCCGCTTCCAGGTGCCCCAGTTCCTCATAAAGTATTGCCAGGTTATAATGTGCTTCTGCTTGAAACGGTTCTATTGTCAGGATTGTCTCCAAGGTCTCTATGGTTTTTAATCCCATTCCCTGCGCCTTATAAACAAGCCCCAGATTTACGAGACACATGAGATTGTCAGGGTTAAGCTCAAGGGCCTTCTGGTATTCTTTCACCGCTTTCTCATGATCACCTCTAAGGTAATATATTACCCCAAGGTTATTATGAACTTCATCCATTCCAGGGTTCGATGTCATAACAAATTGGTAATGCTCCAATGCCTTATCCAGATTACCTTGCTCCTTGTAGATGGCCCCAAGATTATTGTGTGCCTCTGCGTTGTCCGGGTCTAACGTTAACACATTTTCATACTCTTCGATGGCCTTTATCGCGTCCCCTCGCTTCTGGTGGTCGACTCCCAGATTAAAATGATCAATTGCGTCCTTACCGGGTGTGCGACTCTCTTGAGAAACGGTAATTTCCGGAGCTACAGCTCCTGCTGGTTCAGCATGAGTATCACTCATACTGAAGTTATGACAGAAAATACCTGCAATTAATGTAACAACACATACACATCTGACATACCGCTTTGTTAATAATTTAGACAAAAACAGGACTATATTAACAATAGATATAATCCGCAGAAATTGTTCCTTAATCGCCTTTAAATATGAACGAATAATAGTTTGTGACATAATTACCTCCTAATCAATTTTATTGAATGCTTTCTTTTGTATGGTTAAACTCGTTTGTCTATACAATCCTTAAAGGAACTATACCCAGACTCATAGGGAGTTCACTTTAATTTATTCTCATACAGTAATAAAAAATAAATCCAAATTGGATACTCGGATGTTTTCATACTTACTTTTCATTGCCTGCTCAACAAATACAATCCCACTGCTAATCCACCACTTCTTGGTCCTTACTTAGGAGGAAACAGTTTGCTTAGTAGCTTGAATTTTTCTCTGGCATCACCAAAATCTTTAGCCCTGGGGCCTACTAGAGTAGGATTAATAAGTATAATAAGCTCCGATTTCCGTGTATTTATTATTTCTCTGCGAAAGAGCCTGTTGATATAAGGAATATCACCCAAAATAGGGAACTTAGAAATATTTTTAATAACATCATCAGACATCAAGCCTGCTATAAGAACAGTCTCTCCTTCCGCAATAGTTGCTACAGTCTCTGTCTCACGGGTATCTATAATAGGTTTCTGTGCAGTTCCTGATGTCTTTAATCCTTGCAAGGAGGAAACACTTGGATGTATGTCCATGGTAATCATTCCCTCTGAGTCCACATGCGGAGTCACGTCCAGGAATACGCCATAGCTAAAGGGTTCAGCGGTTGTAGTAGCAATTGGATTTCCACTTGATCCTGTACTTTGCTGGGACTGAAAAATTACGTCTTCTCTCACACTGCGGATTATGGCCTTTTGACCATTCAGGGTGGAAACCTGTGGGGAAGAGAGCACAGTAACATCTCCATATACCTCCATCGCCTTAATGGTGGCGGTCAAATCTCCTCGATTGATTATACCCGTAATCGGATTGGCAAAAGTAGAAAAAGTATTTAAGGACGTGTCAAGAGGGGCAAATGACTGAGCAAGGGACCCAGGGGCGTTATTTCCAGTGGACCCTATGGCTTTAAGACCTGAGAACGTAGCAGTCCAATCTATGCCAAAGTCAGACCCTTCTGTAAGTTTTATTTCAATTATCTTCGCCTTGATAAGTATCTGTTTTTTTGTCTCTCTCTTAAAATCAGCTAAAAAGGATGCTATTCCCTTCATATTTGAACGGTAGTCTGTAACGGATATGCGGCCAATTCTCTTACTGATACTAAATTTTCCTTTCTCAGAAAGAAGGTCTATAATTCCGCTCTCCAATTCTCCCCATACATCTATTTTCTCCATTGTTGAGACAGAACCGAAGCTGGCAGAGCTGCTGCCTGAACCCTCACCACCTGATGTCTCTCCTCCACCACCGGTCATAGCTACAAGTGAAGTTGCGGCACTCCTGTTTGTGGTACTGTAAACAAATTCAAAGATACGTGTCACCATCCTTGGTTTCGATATCCTGAGGATATCATTTTCTAATACATACTCAAGACCTAAAGGACCCAGTAAGATTGTCATTACATCATCCAGGGGAAGTTCCTTTAAATCCACCGTTACTCTTCCGGATACGTCAGGGTCTACCACGACGTTATACTCTGGCAGCTCCTCAGCAAACAGAAAGAGTATTTTTCTCAATTCCATGTCCTTTACTGACAAACTATAGAGTTTTTCTCTCTCCTTCATCTTCTCTACCACCTGAGTCACAGGCATTACTTCTAATTGACTAATTGCTGCCTCTTGGGTCGCAACTTGAGTAATGGGCATCTCTTTCAAGCCTAAGAGTTCAGGGACCTTGCATCCTGCAAGAAACAAGATGGTTACGGATAAAATAATAATTTTCCTCATTTTTTCTCCTTATATTTTGATAGTATGGTAGTGATTGAATACTCCCATACTATGGTATACATGTTGAGCTAAATCCTTGCTAACATACGGTATATGCCTAAATAGTCAAGTATATTATTTCGCTGTTTTGTTAAATATAGCTATCGTAAATTTCAAAAAATTCTCCTCGGAATTTTATTAATAATACATTATTAAGATGTAAGGATTACTTAGGAACCGCAAACTAATTGCCAAAATAATGAGAAAACTCAATTTTTCGTAAGGCATTAGTATAACAGCTTATGCAAACGGCAATGTTAACCTGGCTTCATCCCAATTAGTTTTAACAGGTACCATTCTGGGGCAATCAGGGTTATTATGTACTTTAACGATAAAGTGATCATCTTTTTTTATATATACGTAGCGTAATAAACGGTATATCTACTCCTTTCCGGTCAGATTTTCTCAACTCGATATATTTTCCGTACGAAGTCCTTGTAAACCATTGAATGTACCTTAAAAGACAACTCTACAAGGTGGAGTGGGGTGGAGAGTAGCGAAAGCAGGGAGAGCGCTTGCAAATTGGATACGCTTTCTTGGAAATTGATAAATCTTAACTAAAGCACGGTGTCTACTACTTTAAGAATTAAGATATTTACTTTTTTCAAAAAATATAGAGATCGTAGGTATTATTAAATTTACAATTTTGTCCATTAATTAAATATATGCATAGGAATTTCAATGTTTGTGATGTTGAGATTCTTCGGTCGTTCCTTTCACGCCAAAGGCGGATCTGCCTCCCGACTGAGTCGGATCTAAGAGGCTACCCGCAGGGTTGTCCTCAGGAGACTGGCACGACCTCAGAATGACATACAGAAATGTCATTCTGAATGTAACGAAGCGGAATGAAGAATCTAACTTGACGATTTTACCCATTAAGATAAACATAAAATCGCAATATCATCATACATTGAGAGACACACATCTAATTTTGATTTGTCAATACCCCGATCTAACAAGCTCAACAACTTTCACTCCATTTTCAATGTTTCGCAATGGGAGATTTCTTTTTTCATTTTCTTTCCCTATTAATACAACGTTTTCTGCTTCTATCTCTAGCACCTGTTCTTCTCCTAACCAATCCCCTTTCTTGACCCATATACCGTTAATATTTGCACTGACTATATTACCGCTTTGAAAGATTCCGTTTACACTGCTGGCGACAACCCCCTCTTGCCATTCTGTATATTCTGAATAGTCGCTTACCGCTTCTGCTCTTTCCTCAAATCTTACACCTGAAGGTAGCGAGAATGGGTTACGGTACACAGTTACTTTCTCTGCAGAACTGTTATTGGCTTTTACCTCTTCAGCGTTTAATGTTGTGAAACAGGCACTTAAGACCCCTGATATGATAACGGCCGGTATAAGGAAAAACTGAGTTCTCATTCGGGTTGCATGTCGGTACGACATACATCTTCTTAATTTCCAATATACTAAGTCACTTAATAATCTAATTCTGAGCAATCGCATTATTATCAACTCCTTTCTCTTTCTGACTATACAGGTTTATTTCCATATTCGATGTAAGCCTGGGATATAACTCTTCAGCACCACTTAAATCTAATTTCTCAACAACAATGAAGGTTTCCAGATGCTGAATAGTCTCCATGAACTCTTCCAGTTTATCATATTTGCCTTGCAGACTTATATGAAGAATAGTCTTGGTAAAGGTGGGTCTTTTGACTTCAGGAGATTCTCCCGCTTCTTTTCCGGTCGGTTGTTGTGGTGGCGGTTCCTGGACAATAGAAGACATGTTTACCACTTTCAAATTCAGCCTTTTAGCCTCATCCTCTATGGTTTTAATCAGTGGAATTATCTCTCCGCTTTTAGCTGTTTTCGTCCTGAGACTAACTAGTTGTTCCTCCATCTTTGCGACTTGCTCCTTAAGAGGCTTGAAGGCGGCAACCTGAATTTCGGCATTTCTTATCTCCTTGTCTTTTACTTCGATATCCTTACGGATTTGGACCATTTGTTTCTGTGAGGGGTCGTAATAGAGCATATAAAACCCTGTTAACAAGGCTATTGCAACAATAGTACCCATCATAATACTCTGTTTTCTGTCTAACTTTGAAATCATAAGGCTTAACCTCCTATGTAATTATATTGACAGCTAAGAGTGAACCTTAAGCCGTCCGTAGTATAACTCTCTTCCTCCGCTACGGAAACCATACGTACATCATCAAATAGTGGAGAATCTTTCAACGCGGCCATAAAATTAGACAGGGCCGGCCCTCTTTCATCCAGGGAGAATGCAGTGCCTTTTACCATGACAAATCTTTTTCCCTCCTGTTCGAAAACATTTATTCCTTCCAAACGTGTATTGTCAGGGGAGCAAAGCCTGAGGGCTTCTAATATCCCAGCCGGATCCATACTTCCTCTAACAAGATCCATAGGAAAGGAGTTCATTTCTGCCTGCAGCATCCTCTTTTTTGCGCTTAAAGCTTTCGTCGCAGCACTTAATGGATTCAGCCTCGTAAGTTCTTTTGTTTTCATGTCTAACTCAGCACTACTACTGGTCAGATGAGTAGAGACACTCCAGTAAAAAATAAGTATAAGTATAACTGCAACACCACTCGGGGCGAGTAAAGGCTTAATAAGACCGAGTTTTTTCTTTGCTGCCTTCTTTTTCATACGAAGGAAACTCATATCTCCTTTCTCCCATGCGGCTAACCCAAGTGGCATAGTGAATGCGGTAGTAATATCCATGAAATCATCTTTCGATATTCTTCCCGCAAAATCTGCTGATTGAAATGGGTCAGCCAGCTCTACCTCTATTCCCAGGTCTTCGACAAGGAATTCCTTCAAACCTTTCAATCCCGCACCACCACCGGACATAATAATCTTTTCTACCTTAGGTATTTGAAATTCTGACATATAAAAATCAAAACTGGTCCTGATCTCACTTAATAGCCTCTCCAGAAATGGACTCATGAGCCTTGGTATTTGATTGAGCAACACGCCTTCCTTTGCCGTTGCACCAGTTGCTGTAGATGGCGGTAATCCATATTCACGTTTAATGTTTTCAGCTTCGTTGTAAGTGAGCGTACGCGGACTTCCCTCTTCCGTTACCAAAGGCTCTGTCATTAGGGATCCTGTAACCTCGTTGCCACCTAAGTTGACAGTCCTCGTAAACTCCAATATCCCATTATTTAATAAACTAATGGTTGCCCTCTCGTAACCTATATCCAACAGGGCTATTACTTTCTCTTTATACGCTTTTTTGCTAAGCTGGAATGATTTCCATAGGACCATAGGGGCTACCGTTACCGCTACAGTCCTCAGACCTGCTGCACTGATTATAGATTTTTGTTGTTCTACTACATCTTTGTGTGCTGCTACAAGGAGAATATCCTGGTTTATTACGCCTTTTACCTCTTTCTCACCAACAATTGTGTAATCCACTTCTAATTGTTCCACAGAAAAGGAGACCTGTTTTGATGCTTCATAGGGAATAACTTCGTCAAGCTCTTCCGGTGGCATTGGAGGCATGGTAATACGCCTTATAAAAACCTGAGGTCCTGATACCATAACAACCACATCCCTGGCTGAAATATTCCCTTCAGCCAGACACTCTTTAATCAACTCTGCTACTGCCTCTGGATCCCTTCCGGCTTTTCTCAGTTCGAGAGGTAACTCCTTCTTTGCCAGGCCCTTAATCTCGGGACCTGTGCCGGTAAGGCGGAATTCCATTACTTTTATCCAATAGCTGCCGATATCAATGCCCAGTATCGTGCGTCCACTACCTTTTTCCCGATTGAATGATGAAAAAAATTGTCCTAACATAGATTACCTCACTCCGTTAATTACTTTGTTGTAATTAGTTTCTGTACGGGAATTCCTAAGCGTAATAATAGTCGTATGTTATGTATAGTATGAGGCAGTAGAAACCCTTGCAAATTGGGAGTAAACTGATACAATTCAATTCCTTAAGTTGTTGTACAACAATGAATTATAT
>JABHIW010000041.1 GCA_018670825.1 Candidatus Scalindua sp.
CTTCTGGCATCGGTTTCCGGTAAATCTAATCGCAACTCCTTTCCTCCGGAAATAATTACTGCACGCTCAATCACATTTTGCAGTTCTCTTATATTCCCGGGCCAGTCATAACTCTGGAGTTGAAGAACATGCTTCTTCTTCAAAGCTAATTCCTCTAATCCCATGTTACGGCAGATCTGCTTCAGAAAATGTTCTGCTAAAAGAGGTATGTCCTCCTTCCTGTTCCGAAGAGGAAAAACTTCCAGTATAAAAACGCTCAGCCGAAAGTAGAGATCCGATCGAAACCGTTTCGCTTCCATCTCTTTTTTAAGGTCCCTGTTGGTAGCGGCAATAATCCTTACATTAACCCGACGGGTCCTCTCCTCACCAATCCTTTCATACTCACCTTCCTGAAGCACGCGCAGTAGTTTACTTTGTAATTCAATGGGTATATCTCCCACTTCATCAAGAAAGAGAGTTCCACCGTCCGCAAGTTGAAATCGTCCTGTCCTATCCTTGACTGCTCCGGTAAACGCTCCTTTTACGTGTCCAAAAAACTCACTTTCAAAAAGTTCACGTGGAATAGAAGCACAGTTCACTTTAATAAGAGGGCGGTTTTGTCGCCTGCTTCGTTGGTGGATCGCCAGTGCAATAAGCTCTTTGCCTGTCCCGGATTCCCCCTGAATAAGTACAGTTGCGTCAGTAGGAGCGACCAGCTCTATCTGCTGGAGAGTTTTTTGTAAAGTAGAACTTCGTCCTACAATATTAATAAAAGGATATACTTCCCTGACCTCTTCGCGAAGATATTCATTCTCCAGTTCCAACTGCTTGTGTAACTGTTCGATCTCCTCAAAGGCCCTTGCATTGGCAATGGCCGCGGCGGCATTAGATGAAAAAGTAAGAAGCATTGCCAGGTGAGATTGGTCAAGAATTTTTCTGCTGAAAAGAGCCAGCACACCCAGAGTTTCTCCTCTGAATATCAAAGGCTGCCCGGCAAAACTTGCTATTTTTTCCCGTTTAGCCCACTCAGGATCCATCAGCCAGGCAGAGTTATCAAGTATGTCATTACGGAAAACCGCTTTGCCGGTTCCCCCAATATAGCCTATCTTTCCTGTTGCAGTAAGGCTGTCAGGCTCAACAGTAAAAAGAGGAAAGCGTCTATAATGCCCTTTAAGTAATGTCGGCCATCGTTCCTTATGGAGCGAACTGCCATTGCTTGCAACCAAGTGCAGACATTCAGTCTGGTCGGGACATGTCTCTCTCCATGGACATTTATGACATAAATCCCCCGGCGCTATAATCCAGATCCTGGCCAGAACAACGTTGGGGTCGTCAGCTAAACTATCTACAATATTGCGAAAAACATCATCAACTGAACGCTCGTTTGCTACTGACAAAGCAATGGATTGAAAGAATTCAATATTCATGTTTTTAAGGCTATACTTTATCCATTTCAATGTCAACGAGTTTTCATGATTTACGATATTTAGAGAATTGCCTCCATTTGTCTTCCTGAATGAGGTTAGACTAGTCGGGTAGGGATGGGGATTTTTCAGGAATTAGGTTTACGTATAACAAACTTTTCTTCCAGTTCCTTATATTTCTTCATGTTAATAATCTCTTTGTAATCTTGAAATGATGATATGTTTTCAAATCCGGAGGTAGTACCGTTTTCTTTTAGAAAGCAAAAGCAATCTTCAATACCTTTGGTTGCGGCGAACAGACCTGATAATGCAAAGATGCCCATTTTAAAACCAAACTCTTCCAGTTCTCCCGCACTGTGGCAGGGGGTTTTACCTCCCTCTATCATGTTTGCTAATAGCGGCATATCGGGAAGTGCTGATGGAATTCCCTTAAGTTCTTCTTCAGTTTGTGGCGCCTCAATAAAGATAACGTCCGCACCTGCCTCGTAATACGCTTTTCCGCGCCTGATTGCTTCTTCCAGCCCCAGTTCAGCACGTGCATCAGTTCTCGCAACAATTACCAGCCCGCTCTCTCCACTGGCAAATCTTGCCGCACTTATTTTCTCTACGTGTTCCTCCATCGCGATGATACGTTTACCCTGAAGATGTCCGCATCTCTTCGGCCACTCCTGATCTTCCAGAATAACACCTGCGATTCCCAGATCAATAACGTTTTCAATAGTGCGGACAACGTTGATTGGATTCCCATAGCCTGTATCAATATCTGCAATAAGTGGTATGTCAACGGATTTAGAAATGTTCCCGGCAGCATTTAGCATTTCAGTAGCTGTTAATAGACCATAATCAGGATAGCCGAGTACTGACCCCGAGATGCCAAAGCCGGAAGTAAGAATAACCTCAAACCCTGTTCTCTCAGCAATCTTTGCCGATAGGCAGTCATACACTCCCGGACTCAATATTATGCCCGGTTCAGATAATCTTTTACGAAGCAAATTGCACTTGTTCATTGTTTTTTAATTTTAGACAGGATTAACCGTTTCCTAACATATTGTTTTATATTCACACCACTCACATTTTTGACCGCTCACCTTTTTAAAATCACCGTTCTTATGTGCAGCAAAGAAGTTGTCCAGGGTTGTGTCCAGTTCCCTGCATGCCTCTTTCGTCGTGTCTATTACTACTGATTTGTCCGGCACAAGGAAATAGAGTATCGCTTCATCTACCTTCTGCCCATAAATTGCTTCCAGTGCCCGTGCGTAAAGCTGCATCTGCAGTTGATAGAGCTTTACTTTCTCTGGTATTTCATTAATGGTAATATTATTTGCCTTATAATCAATGATTTTTAGTAAACCGCC
>JABHIW010000039.1 GCA_018670825.1 Candidatus Scalindua sp.
GGATAATGCTTTCATTAATAACTGGACAGCAGGTGTTGCACGGGCGTTAAAGAAATATATCGTAAATGGCACAAAGGCCAAGACGGGCCAGAAATGTAATGAATGCAGCTCTTCCAATCTGATTTACCAGGAGGGTTGCCTGCTCTGTACAGACTGTGGCTCTTCAAAGTGCGGTTAATAACATATCTGAACTTGTAAGAAAGAGGTTGTCTTAAAATAAAGAGACAACCCCTTTTTTTGTTGGTCTCAAACTCAGGGGATTTGTACTACAATCCTTCAACTTCTAGAAAAAGGGTCAGTCCTTGCATTTAAGCAAACCCTTGACTAATCGGTTAAGAATTTTGTTCTTTTTGTCTTTAACAGCATTAATACAACGTGATATATTGTTGGGATGACCACAGAAAATGTGGTCTGATAGCCAGTCATTACTAACAGTTTTTTTGCTTCGAATATACCATACAAGTGACTTCTTTTATTGTTAGGTATTCTCCAAATTCCTTGAATATTGGTCTGCTTTACTCGCTAATTCTTCACGTGATAAATCTTCAAAGAGATTTTTTTGCCATTTTGTATAATCACACTTTCCTCTGTTTATGATAACGATAAACCGCCCAAATTCGACCGGATCAAGTTTCTCTTTTAACGCTTGGAATCCCTCTTTCTTAATAATAAACGTAATAAATCGGGGACACCATACCTATTTGATAGATTTATAAGAATAAAACGCTAAGACGAAAGTTATAGGATACGCATCTTGACATTGAAGAAAATAAACTTTCAAAGCGACTTAAAAAAGAAGTAAGTATTTACAAAACAGTTCACGAACTCACATAACCATCGCATGAAGCCAACCACCAATAACTATGCGATTTCATAAATCGGGGGACACCATACCCATTTAATTGATTTAGAAGAATAGGGCCTATATTGTTGACATGCTCTTTCTTCTTCTAAAGGAATGGTAATGATTTAACACCGAACAAATGTATAGAGCTGACCGATGAGCACTTATCCGGTTTTTCTGACATTTCAGCTGGCCAACTCATACAGCCGTTCGGCGAAATATAAGCTATGGAGAAAGTTATGCAAGAAGAATCAGATGAAGTCCAATTAACCAAATTAGAAACTATATTTGTAGTTGGAATAATTGGCTGTATGCTATTTGCCACCTGGGAATTAGCTCATCTCATAGCAGATGAGTGGCTTCGAGACTGGGTGCAGACAGACATTTTCACTAAGAAACGGATTATATATTATGGAATTGCTTTTACTATGGCGATTTCCTCTGTCATTGTTACTACAAGATTTGCTTTTACATTTAGCCAATTCGGCAAAACTATCAATAGAGCATTTCTTTGGTACGGAACGCTTTTGCTTATTAGCACTATAGCAATATTTGTTTTTGATTGCCTTCCTGAAGTATTTGCGGGTTTTATCGGTGCAGGTATTTTTGTTTTTGCTATATATATTTTACAGAAGAAATATTTTACTAAAGAGCAAATAATTAAGAATCGACTTGAAAAAGGGAAGTGCTTTTCATGCGGAACCACTTTACGTTTAAATGCCATTCATTGTCTTGCTTGTGGAATAACAGTTGGAAGGAAATGTTCAGAATGCAATAGTTTTGTAAAATTGATGGATAAATATTGCTCCAATTGCGGCGTGCAACAAGAAAAAGATAATACAGTCTGACAACCCAATTCAGCTGTATTTATAGGATACGGTAAAACAATTATTATTTTTAAGAGGTAGCAGTGTGTTGGTGTTTTTATCAACTACCTGGGTCCTAACAAAGAAAAAGATTCAGAGTAGGCGGGAAAAAGGTCATCAGATTACAAGATGGAAAGAAAGATTGAGCAGAAACTTAAATCTGATAAAGAAGTAAAACAACGTGGAGCTCTAACTGGAAAGGGTAGATTGTTATGGCTGCTGTCATCGATTATTGTTCCTGCCATAATCGGCATGGGCATGTTGGTATTGATGTATGAGAAACCGGCTTTCGGCGAAGTAGATAAAGGAAAAGTTGAAACCTCTGTTATTCCTGAAGCAAAATTCCGGTCAACCTCAAAAGGAACGCTTTCCGGAGAGTCAGTCATAGCTATGCTTGAGGATAGAGGTTTTTATGATCGGGACTGGAGCAACTCCGCATCAGGATTCCCCAATGACTATAGATTGCAGAATGACGGCAAGGTTGTTTTTGATTACGCCAGTGGTCTCATGTGGCAGCAGTCGGGATCATCTAAAGATATCTCCTTTGGTGAAGCAGAGAAGTATGTAGAACAATTAAACAGCGATCAGTTTGCCGGATACAGCGACTGGCGATTGCCTACTCTTGAGGAGGCAATGTCTTTACTGGAGTCAACTGAAAAAAGTGGTGGTCTAAATATAGATCCGGTGTTTGATACAACGCAGAGATGGATCTGGACTTCAGACATCAACAACACCTCTCTTGCCTGGCTTGTCAATTTTATAAGTGGAAATTGCTACACCTACGTCAACGATTACTTCGACTTCATTAGCGGTGGTTATGTTCGGGCAGTTCGATGAGGGCAATCATTTTGTTTTCTTTTGATTTTTATCATGGTAAAAGCCAGGTAACCGCACATCGGATTACCCATAGTCTGTAGCATCTTTTCACTTGACACCAGATTTAAAACATGGTTGTTTTTATGCTTAAATAGAGCAAATAAGCAAAAGGAGAAGTGTTTGATTACAAGCAGTACGTCTATCCACAATCTAAAAGAGCATGTTTTGGCTTTTCTCGGAAGTGAAAATATTAAAATAGTTGTCTTTGGTTCAAGGGCAAGGGGAGATAATGCTACATGCTCAGATATTGATATAGGAATTATTCCAAAAGGAGAGTTCAATAGAAACAGTCTGACGCTTTTAAGGGAATTTATTGAGAATTCAAATATTCCTTATAAAGTGGATATTGTAGATTTCTCCTCTACTTCGGAACAGTTTAAAAATGAAGCATTAGGGGACGCTGAGATTTGGAAAGATTAAAACTAAGATATTCTGATACGATCAGGGCGATGGAAACATTGAAGGAAATAGTCGATGAGTCTTTTTCGGTTATCGTAAGAGATGCCACAATTCAACGATTTGAATACACATTTGAAGCATTATGGAAATTCCTGAAGGAGTATCTCAAAGAACGTGAGGGTGTAATATGCAATTCTCCAAAATCTTGCTTCAGGGAGTTATTTTTATTAGAAATGATAACTGAGGAGGAAACGGTAAAATTTCTTGAGATAACGGATGACAGGAATATGACTTTTCATACGTACAAAGAAGAAGTTTCTAAGATTCTTTATGAAAAGATGAGCAACCATTATATATTGATGGAAAAGCTCATGGATAAGATTTCTGTTTAAGTGGTGCTGTAGCGAGTTGCCTTCTTTGTTCAATCTTTTGTATCTGGCACATGTGACAGATATTTCTTGAACTTGCTTATAATCTCTGTGTTCTTTCCGTCTCTCTTTGATAGAAAGTCCTTGATGTCTTCGATAACCTCTTTTTTCTTTGTGTTCTTTGTTTTTTCCTTTGCGGTATCAAATGCACTCATATCGAGTTTGTCAAATCCCAGTTTATTCATTCTTCTGGATGCAAACTGCATTGACTCATCTCTTATCTCAGACAGGAATGCTGAGGTGATTACTTTGTATCCTTTTTCGTTTGCACGTATTTCCATCAATTTGTAAATTCCGGGCCTTACAAAATCAGGGGCATTTTTAACCCGTTCCAGTGCTTCTGCTTCCCACTCAATCTTTCCGTTTTTTGCGGGTTTCTTTTTCAGTAGTTTCATAAAGGGGAACATCGCCTTTTTATCTCCAGCCATTTTTTCCTTGGCTTCCTTCATGATGTCCGGCGTGATCTCGGTATACCCTTTTTCTCTTGCGTACTGTTCTACTCTTTTTATCACCATTCCTTTTCCAAAGGAAGGTACTTTGCCCAGTCGTTGTTTTGCGTCATCACTCCACGAAAGCTCAAATTTCTTCTCTAAGCCAAATGTATTTTCTTCCTTGAACTCCAACTTCTTTCCTCCATATTTTCCGGGCTCATAATCACACCATGAATCTTCTTCCATTTGATCGCCTGTAGTAACGAAGGCCCTCGCGCGACAACCTTTGCACATTGCTTCAAACTCACACTCTCCGCATCTGCCTTTGAGGTCTGCCTCCCTTAATTCATTTAATGTACTGGAGTTATTCCAGATTTCCGCAAAACTTTTTTCCCGTAAACTTCCACAGGATGTGTCCATATAAGGACATGCAGTGATATTTCCTTCCGGTGTGATCCTGCAGTAGTTAGTCCCCGCTGGGCAGCCGCCCGAATAGTATTTGACTAACGCCGATTCCGGATTCATCTCGTATGCAATCCTTCTGTAATGCGGAGCGCACTTTGCGCTTACGAGCATTTCCCCTTCGTATTGACTGTGAAGTTTGTAGATCTGTTTCAGCGCATCCTCATACTGTTCTGAAGTAATATCTGTTATATCCTGGCCTCTTCCCGTACAGACGAGGAAGAAAAGATTAAAGACCCTTGCTCCCATATCATTGGCAAAGGCAACTAATTCCGGGATCTCATCATAATTTCTTTTAAAAACGGTAGATTGTATCTGTATCTCCAGCCCATTTCTCTTGCACGCCTTCATCCCTTCGACTGCCTTTTTCCATGAACCCTTTGCACCTCGAATTGAATCGTGGATTTCAGGGTGTACAGAATCAAGACTTATCCCTATTCCGGAGAACCCGTTATCTTTCAGCTTTTTCGCCATTTCATCATCGATAAGGCAGGCATTTGTGCCGAGGAGGACCATCATTCCTTTTCCGGCTGCATGACGGGACAGATCAAAGATATCTTTTCGTAAGAGCGGTTCACCGCCTGTTAAAATCAGTATTAAATTCGGGTTGAGTTCTGCAATCTGATCTATTACTTTGAGTGCCGTGTCGGTGTCTAGCTCATCAGCAGTGCTTGATGCACCGCACTGTATCTGATTAAAATCAGGAATATCCAGGCTGGGTGTGGCACTCGACAAGTTGGTATCCGTCTGGTCAATCGGTTGAACATTATCTGCCAGGAGATAACAGTGGTCGCACAATAAATTACATGCTTTTGTGAGGTTCCAGGAAATAACGTGAGGTATGGATTTCATTTTAAAGAATATAAATAAATAGTGAACTTTGAATAAGTTGCTGAAGGTTTTTTTGATTTTTGACCACCCCGTTACCCATCCTTTGCAAGGAGGGGATTTAAGGAAGGTTATTCCTCAGCTTATTGAAAACGTAAAAATATGATAGATTAAGGTTAATTTAATTGCAAGTTAATATTGAACTGAGTAGCT
Organism: Candidatus Scalindua sp.; assembly: GCA_018670825.1. Lineage (GTDB taxonomy): Bacteria > Planctomycetota > Brocadiia > Brocadiales > Scalinduaceae > Scalindua. The sequence continues at coordinate 5,348 of JABHIW010000039.1, forward strand.
TTTTTAGAATTGCCTTCATTTCAGCTTAAAGTAATTGGAATTTTCATTATATGTTGCATAGGTAAAGCATAGAATTATAAAAAGACAACATACTATTAGAATACCTTTATCTTGTGGTATTTAGATATACTTGCAGAAAATAAAATTATGGCCGTATTGCCTTATGTTTTTAGCATTATGGTTGCAAAAATTGAGATTTTTTGATTATATAGGGCTTACTTATTTAATGGACATAGCGATAAGAAACCATATTTTTTATCTTTTTTTTAAAATTGAGATATTAAAAATATTTGAAAGCAAAAAACATGGCTGTTAGCGTGTAATATTCACGTAATCAAAACAAAAGCGCTTTTGCCATAATTTTCCTTTATACTGAGGTTGGGATTACATCATGAAAAAAGAAGAAGAAAAATCGTATGCAGGTTTATACCTGTTCCTGAGTTTCGTACTTACCTTAATAATAGCATGGGCAGTGTGGAATGAAGCAGTAGTAATGAGGCCATGGAAATCATATCAATCCCGGTTTTATGAGTTAGAGAAAGAGAAGGTTAAAGGGGAATATGGTGATGCGATGATGGCATTTAATCAACCTGATGTCCAGGTGAAATATAAAGAGACTCAGAGGAAACTTGAAGAAGCGTGGAGCAAATTTAATACACCAACCGTTAAACAGGGATATCTAAAAGCATTCAGGGAGTTGAGTGCTTTGGATAAAAAAGAGTTAGCTCCTTTAAAGTTCGAAGCGATGGTTACGCGAAATAAGATGCTGGAAGAAGAGTACCTGTATGGAAAACATAAGGGTGATGGTCCTGAAAAGAAGATTAAGGAATTGGGGGAACGTGGCAAGGTGTTGTCCGTCAAGATAGGAGGACTTGAGGAAGAGAGAGCTGGATTACAAAAAAACCTGGACGAATCCATGCATGATATAAACAAGTATGCAGATGAATTGAAGACGTTTACCAGTGATATGAATGGATATCAGGACGCGATGACGAAATTAAAGGCGAAAAGACCGTCTTTACAGATATACCAGGTACATCTAGAGGATATTAACGAGGCGGATAGGTGTATGTCATGTCATGTAGGTATTGACAGGAAAGAGAGTGTTTCTGATGAACAGCCGTATGTAAGCCATTCAAGGAGGGACGTGTATCTTGGCAATCACCCTCCTGAGCGGTTTGGTTGTGTGTTATGTCATGAGGGGCAGGGAAGGGCAACGATAAGCCCGGAGAAAGCACATGGTGAAGTGGAGTACTGGTTGAAGCCGATGCACAGAGGCAACATGGCGCAATCTTCATGTGTCAAGTGTCATGATAAAGGTGAAGAGTTGGTAGGGGGTGAAGATATCGCGAAAGGGATAGCGCTGTTTGAAGGGTTGGGTTGTTATGGCTGTCACGAAACAAAAGGGTTTGGAGAAGATCGGAATAGTATGATAGGGCCTGATTTGACCGAGATAGGCAGTAAAGTGAATCCCGGATGGTTGTTGGAGTGGTTGAAAAATCCTAAACATTTCAGGCCAAGTACGAGGATGCCCAATTTCAGGTTGGAAGACGAGGATGCGATGGCTATAACATCATATCTCTGGCAGAATTCAGAAGGGTTTGAGCCGGGTGAGCCGAAAGAATTTGATGATGAAACGATAGATGAAGGCGCATATTTGTATGAGAGTATAGGGTGTCTTGCGTGTCATAGTGAAATAGAGGAAGATGGTAGGGTCCATGGGCCTAATCTTTCTCGGATTGGTGACAAGTCAAATTATGAGTATCTGGTCAGCTGGCTCTTAGCACCTAAAGCACATCAGCCGAAAACAAGGATGCCTGATATGAAACTTGATGAAGAAGATGCGCAGTATGTAGCGTCATTCTTGATGAGTTTAAAAGGTGACGGTTATGAAGACTTATCCGGATCAGAATGGTTACATGATAAGGAAACTGCCAAAAATGGAGAAGAGTTGATAGGCAGGTACGGTTGTTTTGGGTGCCATAAGATAATGGGAATGGAGGGGATGAGTAAGATAGGTGTTGAGTTGGATGAGGTCGGCTCTAAGCATATACATCTGTTTGACTTTGGTTTGTTGGAAAAGGAAATACTTGAGGGAGTTGGACTGCACAATGCACATGAAAACCTTTCGAAGGCGAGGCGTGCATGGATTACGGCGAAATTAAGTGATCCCAGGCAGTTTGATAAAGGGCGTTATAAGAGACCCAAAGACAAATTAAAGATGCCTGATTTTGGTTTATCTGCGGAAGAGATAGAGGCATTATCAATTCTGCTGACAGGGATGAAAGAAGGTAAGTTGCCTGAGAGTTACATAGCGGAATTAACAGACGAAAAAAGGTATTTGGTAGAGGGTAAAAAAGTAATAGATAAATACAACTGCATGGGCTGCCATCAGTTTACCATAGATACACTGTATTTAAAGAATGGGACTGTAGTGAAAGGGATGATCAAGCTTGAGGAGGAGGAAAGTCTCTACTTTCAGTTATGGGTGGATAATGAAGGGATTGGCAAAAAAGCCGGTGACACTGTGCAGGTAGCGAATGAAGAGATAGAGAAAAGGGTGGCGTCCCAGGGGGGAGATATCGGCCCATATATCATAGACTACCACGTGGAGGTAGAGGGCAGCATTGCAGAAGAAGCAAAGGTCTTTACTCCTCCTGTGCTATACGAAGAGGGTAAAAAGGTGCAAAGTGCGTGGCTTTTTGACTTTCTCAAGGAACCCGTCACTTTGAGGCCGTGGCTTGACGTACGTATGCCTCTCTTCAAGATGACCGAAGATGAAGCTACCGTTTTATCCAGATACTTTGCTGCTTTAGAAAAGGAAGAATATCCTTATGAGTTTATAGCAGAAACTAAGGATAGATACCTAAAGGAGAAGGAGCAGGAGAAACCTGGTTATCTCGCTATGGCCCAGCATTTATTCGAGCATAAAGATGTAAATTGTGCATCATGTCATGTTAGGGGTGATATCAATCCAGAGGGTGACCCTTCAGATTGGGCTCCTGATTTGTCTGTGGCTCGAAATAGATTAAAGCCTGACTGGATAGTGGATTGGCTGCTTGACCCGCAGCTAAAGCAGCCCGGTACAAAGATGCCAAAATTTTTCCGGGAAGATGTATTTCAGGAGATTTTCCCCGGAACGCCAGAAGAGCAGGCTATTGCATTAAAGGATTTACTGATGAACCTTCCGGAGGAGATGCTAAAGCAAAAAGTAGCCGAACCGGTAGATCCTTTCGTTGAATGATGGGTAATCTGAGGTTACTTAAATTTTTTTTTAAAATGTAGTAATTTATGTTTGAAATGTGAATGCTTTTTTGATATATATTTGAACTTTGAAACTTCTGTTGTAAAAGAGTCTTTCAAAGAAGAGTAAGTATCGGATTTGGATAGTTCGATTTGTGTCGAATTTATTTATCTCTGTTTTTCGTCACGGTGCGTTTACTTAAGTAGTATCGTTGACAACCTAAAAGGTTTTATTAACACAATACTGGGAGGTTTTTGAAATGTGTAAGTATATAAGAAGTTATGTTTGTTACTTGGCGGTAGCAATGCTTTCGCTGGTTTTTTTAGTAGGTAATTCCACTAATGTTTCGGCTGCATATGAAGGCGGCGATGTATCTAACGGTGGAACTATAACCGGTACGGTAAAACTTGCTGGTGATGTGCCAGCAGCAAAAATATTAAAAGTAGATAAAGATCAGGCTACATGCGGGCATGATGATCTTCCATCAGAGGCGTTGATGGTATCAGCTGATTCAGCTTTGCAGAATGCAGTCGTCTCTATTACAAATATATCAAAAGGTAAGAAATTTGAAGGTGGAACCTCGGCAATAGATCAGAAAGGGTGTGTCTTTTCTCCTCACATTGCTATGATTCCTCAGGGAAGTTCTATTAATCTCCTTAACAGTGACGACGTCATGCATAACCTTCATTCATGGTCAATGAAGAATACTGCATTTAACGAAGGTGTTGCTGCTCACGGTAATATTTCTAAAACATTTGAATTTCCGGAGACTGTTAAGGTTACATGTGATGTGCATAAATGGATGACTTCATGGTTGATTGTACAGGAGAATCCATACTATGCGATAACAGACGCTAGTGGAAACTATAAGCTTGACGGAGTGCCAGCAGGTACTTATACCGTTCAGGCGTGGCAGGAATCACTTGGAAAGGCTACGCAGGAAGTTACTGTAGCTGCCGGTGGCGAAGCTAAGGCTGACTTTGGGCTGGAAAAGAAAGCAAAGAAGAAAAGAAAAAGAAAAAAACATTAAGTTTGGATGTTTAGTGTTGCTGGTATATCTGTTTTTTAGCTCAAGCTATTCGCTTGTATAAAATATTTAATAAAGAATGAACTCAAAAAAACTGAATTTTAAAATTGTTTTTACCATCTTCCTCGCACTCTTCTTAGTTGCGCTGACAGTAAACACTGGCATGGCTGAAGAGGGTGCTGAAGAAACGGTGGCGGTAGAGGCATCTGGAGATGCAGGTGAAGTGGCTGAAGCTGAAGAAGAGGTTGCTTCGGTGCCATATGAAGAGGCAGAGTACAGGAATTTCTTTGGTATTGATGGTCGGCTTATTGTCTGGATAATCTCTCAATTGCATCTCTTATTTGCTGCCTTTGTGTTGGCAGTGCCGCTCTTTGTGGTTATCATTGAAGCAATTGGTGCAAAGTCTAATCAAATAAAATTTGATAATCTTGCACGTGAGCTTACAAAGCTTTTGTCAACAGCGTTTGCTACAACGGCAGCGCTGGGTGGCCTTCTGGCTTTTGCTCTATACGGCTTGTATCCAGGTTTTATGCGTTACATGACAGATGTTTTTCATCCGTATATGTTCGTTTATGCGCTCTGTTTCTTTGGTGAGGTGTTCTTTCTCTATGCCTACTATTATTCCTGGGATTTGTTAAGGACTGGTACAGGCAAATGGGTTCATGTTTTTCTGGGTGTTATGCTTAATGTGTTCGGTACTACCTTGATGATGTTAGCGAATTCCTGGGCGACGTTTATGATGGCGCCGGCGGGTATCGATATGAAGACTGGAGCAATACTGGATCGTGGCGCAGCTTTCCACAATTTCCTTTGGATGCCGGTTAATATTCATCGTATTATAGCTAATGTTGCCTTTGGTGGTTTTGTAGTTGGTGCTTATGCCGCTGTAAAATTCATGGGATCGAAAACCGAAGAAGATAAAGCGCATTATGATTGGATGGGTTACATAGGGAATTTTATAGGCTTGGCGGCCTTTATCCCTCTCCCATTTGCAGGATACTATCTTGGAAGGGAAATTTATAGCGCCAGTCCAGTCATGGGTAATATCATGATGGGAGGAGCCTTTTCCTGGACATTTATAATACAGGCTATTCTCATTGGGATGATGTTTGTTGGTGGAAACTACTATTTGTGGAACGGTATGGCAAGAATAAAAGGTGCCGAGAGATATACTCCTTATATTAAGTATATAAATATCGTTATATTCTTCTGCTTTGCCGTTTGGCTCACGCCTCATAATCTTCCATTAAGTGGAGAAGAGAGGGCTCTTATCGGCGAGCAATATCATCCATTTTCCAAATTTTTCGGTGTCATGGCGGCAAAAAATGCAGTTGTGAACCTCTTGATTCTGTCAACATTTTTCAGCTTCCTGTTGTATAGAAGAGCAAATAAAGGTCAGACCATGCCGTTTAAGAGTCACGGTAATGGGGCAAAGATCACCATGGTCTTTACCGTGGGTATTACAATAGCGTATCTGGCATGGTATGCAATGGGACTCAAGGGGCAGGATCTAAGCGAAGTAGTAAAGCCGTACATGTCGCCGCTCCTTACCTGTATCACGATACAGATTATTGCGCTTATCTGTGCGCTGTTTCTCACGCTTGCAAATAAAGGTAAGCTTGCGCAGACATTGTTGTTTGTTGTGGCGGCCTCCATATCTGTTGTCTATTTCTGGTACTACGGATTTGTGCTTATGGAAAAGGCAAATATGGTTTTAAGGTTCCTTTCTGTAACACAGGTATCAATAGTAATTTCCACATTAATAGTTAATACAGTCATTGATGTTTTTCTCTTCAAAAATGCAAAAGAGGTTGGCGGTATACAATGGGGTAAAATCCCTAATAGAGCGCAATATGCTTTACTGCTGCTCTGTGTGGCTATTGTGACGCTTATGGGATTGATGGGATTCATACGCTCAGGGCTAAGGATGAATTGGCATATATACGGATATATGCAGGATAAATCCGCGGGAGCATTTACTCCAAGTATAGCTTATATGGGCTGGGTAGTTTCATTAATTGTCTTTCTCTTTCTTGCTCTTGTTGCCGTTGTATTCTGGCTTGGAAGTCTTTATGGCAGAAAAGAAAAGCATGTTTAAGATGTTGTTGTCGCAGGGTAATTTATAATATATCTGCAGTTGTATTAAGGAAATAAGAAATAATGAAGAGTTTCTTGAAATCAGTGGTTTTTACACTGTGTATACTTGGCTTTTTTGTGTTTGTCTGTCTGTATGTAACAGGACTTTCCGGAGGTGGCGGCGGAGGTGGTGGTGCTACCGGGATAAGCCCTGAAGCTGGAGAAAAAATATATTGGGGTGATGGCCAATGTCACACCTGTCATAGTATCGGAACTTCCGGAAGTGCAACAAGAGGACCTAATCAGGAAGGACTTGCTGCAAGGGCTGAGGAAAGAGCAAAGGAAGCAGGATTGTCGTCTGGCCTTGAATATCTGGTTGAGTCAATCGTGAATCCTTCCGCTTTTGTTGTGGAAGGTTATGATAATATTATGCCGAAGGTTTATGATGCTCCTATAATGTTAGATCGTGAGCAGATACAAGCCGTTCTCACGTATCTGCAGACATTGGGAGGTGAATCTAACATAGAGGCAGTTGCAAAATTTGCAGAAAAAATACCTGAAGCATCTGGCGAAGCAGTTGCTCCGTGGTTGCCTCCTATAGATGTGGACATAAAAGAGGGAGAGTTGGTCTTTTTTGATGAATCAAGAGGCGTAACTTGTTCAAAGTGCCATGTCTTAAACGGAAAGGGTTCTAAGGTAGGACCTGATCTGACCGGTATCGGTGCAGTGCAGACACCTGAGTATCTTATAGAATCAGTTCTCAAACCGAGTGAGATAATAGTCAAAGGATTTGAGACAATGTATCTGATGACAACCGAAGGAATGGCTTATAACGGGCTACTGGTTAGTCAGGATGAAGACGAAATTGTATTAATGGTTGATGAAGACGGAGTGATGGAGGAGTATGTTTTCTATCCTGACGAGATAGCTCAGATGCAGAAGCAGGAAGTCTCTATCATGCCTGGTAACTTCAGGGATATGCTGACAACAAAAGAATTCTATGGTGTTATAATGTTTCTTTTAAGTCAGAAATAAAATTAACAAAGAATCTAAGAAATAGGCTGGTAACTAGTAGAAAAGGTAGCTTGATGGCAAAAAAAAAGATGGCAAATAAAAAGAATTCATATTCAATGATAATGGTAGTGGTATCAGTATTAATAGTATTTGTCATTATCAAGGTGATTGCTCCTTATGCTTTTATGATTTTGCTGGGAAAAGATCATACGATGCCTACGCCAAGCACGCTGATGCTCTGGTATATGATTCTGGCAATACTTGCTTGTCTAGTTTATGTTTCGACCAGCGATCTCAAATGGGCAAATTTCCTGAGTTTCATCTTGCCTGCTGGTGATGATAAATTCAAAGCGTTATTTCAGAAGATGATTATTATTGCGATACCTTTACTGGTAGGTTGGTTTGTGTACTCAGGGACTGTGCCTGGTACGGCTTCTCCTGTAGAACTGAGAATTCAGCATCCTACATTACCGCAGGAGTTTGAGAAGATGGAAAATCCTTTCTTACATGCTGATGAAGCAACAAAGAGAAAGTGTATTGAAGAGGGTAAACATCTTTATCAGCAGAACTGTCGCCCTTGTCATGGCTCAAAGGCCGATGGGAACGGACCATTTGCCAATGCTTTTCGCTTAAGACCTATTAATTTTACTGATCCGGGTACAATTGCAACAGTTGTTGAAGCTTTTGCATTCTGGAGAATTAAAGAAGGTGGACCAGGACTTCCGGGTGTGTCTACACCATGGGACTCTGCAATGCCAGCATGGAAAGATGTGTTAACTGACACACAAATCTGGAAGATAATAATGGGTGAATATGCGACTGCGGAAGTTCAAGCACGTCAAAGAGAAGAGATGGAACACTAAAATTAATTGGATTTTAAAATGAGTAAAATAAAACATAATATAATTTTCAGAAGCCTCATTCTATGCATGATTGCAGGATTGTTTACGTTCACATGCCTGAGAGATGGCGCTGCTCAGACTTCACAGCTATTCAGAGTGTATAGTACAGAGGCCACAGGAAAGATTGCGGAAACATCTGATGCAATAGCTGCTGGTAAGAAAATTTATGAGATTAAGTGCTACTATTGCCATGGAATTAAAGGAGACGGAAACGGATCTGATGCTCCGCGCCTGGATCCTAAGCCAAGGAACTTTACAAGAAATGAATATAAGATCCGTTCAACAGGACAAAGTGTTCTTCCAACTGATGAGGATCTCTTCAGGATCATATCCAGTGGGGTTGAGGGATCTGCAATGCCTTTCTGGAATACATTGACTACAGATGAGAGATGGCAGGTTATCTATTACATTAAAACATTTAATCCTGAGTTCAAAGATAAAGGCGAACGAGCACCGGTCTCATTAGGTGGTGGAATTGCTTCTAGTTCAGATTCAATAAAACGCGGTGAAAAATTATTTAAAGAGGCGAAATGTATCCTGTGTCATGGTGAAGATGGCAGAGGAGATGGTCAACTTACAACAACTCTAAAGAAGCAATGGGACCTTCCGTTTAAAGCAAGAGATCTTACTCAGGGCTGGATGTTTAAAGGGGGTAACACGGAAGGAGATATATACAGAACGGTAACAACTGGTCTGAATGAAACTCCAATGGGTTCATATGCTGACTATCTTACAGATGAAGACAGATGGCACTTGTCACACTATGTGAAATCGATCTCTCATGGTATGAAAACTGATGTTGTGTTAAAGTCAAAACTTTTGGCAGGGAACTTACCAGCAGGCCCTGAAGACGCAGTCTGGGATACTTTAGAGACGATCGAATTACCATTAGCTGGTCAGATTGTGGCTAGTCCCAGATTTTGGACTCCTTCTGCGAACTCTATCAGGATAAAGTCTGTTTATAACGAGAAGAATATCGCTTTCCTCGTGGAGTGGGATGACAGGACTGATGAGCAGAGTGAGGTTTATAGTGATGCAGTTGCAATACAATTCCCTACAAAAACTCCAGAAGGTCTGAAAAAACCGTACTTTGCTATGGGAGATTCCAGTAATAATGTAGAGCTCTTACACTGGAGAGCATATGATGAATCAGTTCTTGCGGCACAACGTACTGATGATAGTATTGAGACTGAAACTGATGGAGGTGAAGATGTTGAGGAGGAGGCAGGTGATGAGGACGCTGAAGCCGCAACAGAGCAAGAAGTTGAAAATGCTGTAGAAGAAACTATTGAGGAATTTGAGAACTTTGTAACGATCAAAGAGATGAATGCAAAGGGGTTTAAGAGACTTTCAGTGCAACCGGACAAGAGCCAGAACTCTAAAGGCAAAAGTCAATGGAAGAACGGTAAATGGCAGGTTATGATTACAAGACCTCTCGTGACCGCTGATAAAAAAATAGATGTTCAATTTGAGAAGGGAAATTTAATACCGTATGCATTAGCAGTGTGGGATGGCTCTAATTCTGAGATAAAAGGTCAGAAATCGATCTCATCCTGGTATTATCTGACTCTAGAGATGACGACACCAAACAGTGTTTATATTTATGCAATTATCGCTGTTATTTTGGCAATAAGTATTCAGCTCTGGGTTGTCGCAAGGATAAGAAGATTTCCTACAGAAATTCCTTCTTAATGATATAAAGATTGTTTTAGTATAAATTTAACCATTAAAATAAAATGATTAATACGAAAAAATTAAATCATATTTCTGCTTTTGTCGTTGTCTGCGTGGTCTTAGGTTACGTTCTAACCTGCTTGAGTACAATTTACGCGCAATCTATGGAGCCTGATCCACTTCTTTTAGAGATAGAATCTATCTATAGAGGTGATAAGGATTATAAACAGCTACCTTTCCATACTGAAGATCCATATATGAGATCAAAAAATGGTCCGACTCTGAAAAACGTTGTACATAAGGCGAACAAAGAGTGGATTAAAAAGTGGATAGATAATCCAGTTGCAATGATACCAAATGCAAGAATGCCTAGACTTATGCTTAGTTCTGATGATATTGATGCTGTCATTGCTTATCTGGAAAGTATTGCCGACAGTAGTTTCCCTAAACAGGAGTGGGATGCTGGCTTGTTGAAAGCAGAGGATGACATGACTGATGATGAATACGATAAGATGGATACATTGGTCTCAGGAGGAAAGGCGGTTTGGGGGCGTGCAAGGTGCAATATTTGTCATGCTGTTAAAGGAAAAGGCGGTGCTGTTGGTGTAGGACCTGATCTTGGCAGAGTGGCGGAAAAGGTAAATCGGGACTGGCTATATCAATGGATTAAAGAACCAAGAGGTTATTTTCATGAAACACAGATGTCAAGATATAGATTTAATGATGAAGAATTGAGAAAACTTGTAGAATACTTGATGCAGGATTGGGATTTCAAACCAGATGAGGATGATGATGAAGATGATGAAGGCGATATTGGAGAAGAAGAAACGGTTACTGCAGAGGTAACAGAAACTGAAACGGATGAAGCAGTGGAGGTAGTAGTAGATGAGGGCCCTCTGCTTGTTCATGAAGGTACCTTGGCCGAGAGAGGGAAAAAGATCATTGAATTCAACCGATGTTTCGTGTGTCATGAAATAGAGGGAGTTTCGGACTTATTACCTGTCAAGAGTCAAAAGAGTGAGAATGAAACAACAAATGAATTTGAAAAATTGTTAAATGATGTCAGATGTATGACATGTCATAATATACAGGGGCACGGAGGTCCTTTCGCTCCGGAGCTTACACATGAAGGTAGCAAACTGAAAGGCGAGTGGATAAAAGGTTTTATTGAGACACCTGATATAATTCGTCCACTACTTAAGCAGATGCCGAAATTCAACCTTACTTCAGAAGAGGCCCAGACAGGTGCAGATTTTGTAGAAGAATATTTTGTGAGTAATGAGATCGATTTAGATTCCTTTGCCAATGTAGAGCCTACGGATGATGAAATTAACAAGGGTAAAGAGATATACGATGCAAAGGGTTGCAAGACATGCCACACGATAAGTGAGGGTGGTATTGTTGGTCCTAATCTGAAAAGAGTTGGTGACAGAATGGAGAATGGTTTTATCTTCTTTCACTTGAAAGATCCTCATCACGAAGTTCCTGATGCAATCGAGCCTAATTATAAGCTTTCTGATGAAGAAGCTACCGCATTAACACATTTTCTGATGTCCTGTAAAGATAAAAAATAAATAAAAACATGAAGATATTAATAAAAAATTATATAATTTTACTTGCATGTTTCCTTGTTGTAACAGGAATATCTATCAGTTATGTACACGGTTCCGAAGAAGCGCAAACCGAGCAACCGAAAGATGGTGCACAGGCGGAAAACGCAGAACCGGAAAAAGAATATGTACTGATTGAAAAAACAAAGGATTACCTGACTTCTCCAAAAGGAGCATTTCTCTATTATTGCAGTCCGTGCCACGGAGCATCGGCTAATGGAAAAGGTATCTACTTTACGATAGATCTTAAGCCTAGCCCAACAGATTTAACTAATGTGGAGTATATGGCAGCACTGACTGATGACTATTTACTGAACTTTATTTCAAAAGGTTCTGCGGCAATGGAAAAATCGACGCTATGTCCTCCGTGGGGAGATACCCTTGACGGAGATATGATAAAGGGCATTATAGGTTATCTAAGAAGCCTGACTATTGCAAAATCAAAAGAAGGTGGGGACGCTTCGGATAAGGAAGAAGCAGATGTTGCAAGTGTTGTTGAGGTAACAGATAAAGGAACTCCGCAGGCGGTTATATGGAGCGTTTTAGCCTTCTTGTGTGCCTTCTTCGCAATTGGTGCAAGGAGAGAGTGGAAGAAGCTGGCTAAAGATGGGCCTTCAAAGAAAAAATAACTATTAATGCTGGGAGTTGATGTTGTATAAAAAAATATTCATTCCTCTGGATAATTCAAAATATTCCGATTATTGTGAGCAACTAGCTATATCCATAGCAAAGAAATCCAATTCTGAACTCGTAGGAGGGCATGTATATGCTGCCAGCCTGCATCATAAACGGTTCAAAGAGATGGAAGTTGGATTACCTGAGAAATATAAAGAAGAAAGTGAACTCAAGAAACAGCGAGAATACCACAATTCTCTTATAGGTCGCGGACTTCGAATGATTTCAGATTCATATCTAGATAGCCTCGAAAGCAAAAGCAAACAAGAAAACATTCCTTTTACAAGAAATATCCATGAGGGAAAGAACTATATTGAGTTGGTGAAGGATATCAACAGCAATGATTATGATCTGGTAATTATTGGTGTTCGGGGCCTTGGTGAGGTAGAAGAGAATGCGATAGGTAGTGTTTGTGAAAGAGTTGTCAGAAGGATTAATACCGATGTATTAATAGTAAAGGACGATAAACCGCTTGAAGGCAGAGTAATCGTAACCGTTGATGGTAGTGAGCAGTCTTTCAGGGCAGTTGAAATGGCATCTGATTTAGCCGTGAAATATAACCTGGAGTTGGAGGCGGTATCTGTTTATGATCCGCATTATCATCATGTTGCCTTTAATGGAATCGCCAAGATCCTTTCTGGTGAAATGGGTGAAGTTTTTAAATCGGACGAGCAGGAAAAGTTGCATGAGGATGTTATAGACAAGGGTCTTGAAAAGATTTATCAGGGTCATCTTGAAAGTGCGTTCAAAAAGGTTATAAAATCAGGTATAGAACTAAAAACTACACTTCTCGAAGGTAAGCCTTATCATCAGATATTAAAGTATATAGATAAGGTTAAACCATCTCTTCTGGTTTTGGGCCGTACCGGTATACATGCTATTGACGGATTAGATCTCGGAAGTGCGACAGAAAATATTTTACGTAATGCAAATTGCAATGTTCTCATAACAAAGAGTAGACAGAAAGTGGAAACAAATCCATTTTATCAAGATGAGGAAATTGTAAAGAAGGAAATAATAAGGGAACAACAGGCAGAGGAACAGGCTGTAGCAACAGCAGCAGTTTCCTGGACTGATGATGCGAACACATTAATCTCTAAAGTTCCTGCTTTTGTAAGGCCAATGGTTGTTGGTGAAGTCGAAAATTATGCCAGAACAAAAGGCAGTAGTGAGATTACGAAAGAGATAGTCGAAGAAGTTAAGTCTAAATGGGCTGACTCAATGAACTATTCATAATACCTTGAACACATAGATGTAGAGTTTTAATAAATCACACCTTTTTGCAATTCATTAATTACAGACCTCCTCGACTTGGTGATATCTTTGGGATTATAACGTATTATCGGTATTGATTTCGTTTTCTATCTTCTCGTAGCCGAAGGCTTCAGCCTGCGCTTCTCAACATCCGATGATAGCAGGTGAATTACCTCGTAAGATACGCAACCTAAAGGATGTAGCAACTATAAGCGCTTAATTTAGGTACAATAACCGATCATATGAAAGTGTTGCCATAACGATGTGACTTGCAAAAAATAATGAATACTTGCTTTCGTGGTCTGTAATGGCATTTTTGTGAAACGTATTTTGTCATAGTTAATCTTGTTGATCCTGTCTAATAATCTAAAAAGGAGAATATAAACCTCATGCTGGGAATTTCAACGGTATGGAAGTCAGGAGAATTTAAAGACGGGCAAGAACTCATGGAGAGTCTTACTAGGCTCGGATTCAGTGAAATAGAACTCGAATACAGGATTACCGGAGATACATTCAAAGGGATTAGACAATTCCTGAAAATGACAAAGGATGTAAAGATAGTTAGTGTTCACAATTTTTTCCCAATTCCTGATATCCATGAAACAGGAGGTGCCGATATATTTCATTTCTCTTCAGAAGATAAAGCAGAGAGGTCTCTGGCTGTTAAGTACGCCATTAAGACAATTCGAATTGCCTCAGATCTTGGTGCCAGGGCTGTTGTTTTGCATCTGGGTAGGGTACACATGGATACTCTGAGTCTGGAGCTTTTCCGCTTATATGATGCCGGTATGACAGGTTCTGGTGAGTATATCAGTAAACTTGATGAGATCAGGATGTTGAGGGACAGAAGAAGAGGAAAAACTCTTGATATGATGTTGTTGAGTATGGATGAGATACAGAAAGCGGCAGAGAAGTATGATGTCAATATTGGTATTGAAAATCGATACTTCTTCGAGGAGTGTCCGAACTTTGAGGAGATGGGAGCGATATTTGATAAACTTGGAGGAGGACGTATCGGATATTGGCATGATGCGGGACATGCACAGGTACAGGAAAATTTAGGCTTTGTAACAGTAAAAGATCTACTTAGTGCTTATGGAAAGTTCCTCGTCGGGTTTCACCTTCACGATGCAAAGGGTCATTCTGACCATCATGTGCCGGGGATAGGTGAAGTTGATTTTAAATTGTTAAAAAAATATATTAAGAAGGATACCGTAAAGATACTGGAGATTCATCCAAGAGAAACGGAAAAGGATTTAATGGCCGGAGTCGATTTCCTGAAGAACATGGGCTTTGAGTAGAATCATATACATGAGAAAATTATTAATCTGTTTCTATGTTCTTTATGTATTAAATATTACCTATTTTTCACTCACCCCAATAGAGCATAAAATTTCTGAAAGTATATGGGACAAGGCAGCACATTTTATCGCCTATCTGCTTTTAGTTATCATTATTAAAATTGTACATAAAAGATTCTGTTATATAACATGTGTAATAACATGTTGTAGTTATTCATTTATTATAGAGTGTATTCAACACTTCATACCGAATAGAATGTTCGATATTTTAGATATGCTTGCAAATGTACTGGGTGCAATATTGGGTATAATTATATACTATTTGATAATTGAGAAATTTTTTAATATACGGATTGGTGTTGCAGCAAAGGTTGTCAATTGACGAAACCCGTTCTTTTAGTTAGAGATTATGAAGTTTATTCAATAGGTAAAAAGACCTCCCCTTAATTCCCTCCTTCGCAAGGATGGGAAATGGGGTGGTTGTAATACTTAAACCTAAAATGAGCAATTTTATTTTCTATCTTTTAGTAGCCGCAGGCTTTAGCCTGCGTTTCTCATCATCCAATGGTTGTTGTGGATTTCTCGCAAGTTATGCAACTTGTCATTCCCGCTCGCCTGCCCGCCCGGCAAAGCCGTTCGGACGGGTACCTATTCGGGCAGGCAATCTTTTAGCGGGAATCTAGTATAATTATACATGATAGATACACGATAAATGCATTCGGGTATGACAAAAACCGCCGAGGATGTTAATCCCCTCCTTACGAAGGAGGGGCGTTGGGGTGGTTAAGACTTAAATGCTTCTTCTTTATATTGAGGATTTATGAGAAATAGAAATGGATTCAAATTCTAATGCAGGGCGTTTCACGGGTTGTATTCCTTCCTATGGTGATGCCGGTTTTTGTGCCGCAGTAATGGATACCAATAGAGGGAGCTGGCAAAGGCCTGATATTGTCAGCAGACTGATCACGAAGCCTAACATGGTCGTAGTAGATCTTGGGGCCGGTACTGGTTATTTTGCAGACCTGTTTTCCAAACAACTTCCTGAAGGGAAGATCATAGCGCTCGATCCTGAAACATCACTGATTACGTGGATGGAAGAGCGGAAAAAGAGAGGTTCCCTGGACAATGTATCCGTTCATCAGATAACAGAAAATGATCCCGGACTTGATCAACTAAGCGATAATATTGATCTGCTCTTTGTCGGCTATACTTACTTTCATTTCGATGATCCGGTAACATATTTCAGTGAAAAGGTTTTTCCCTTTATTCAGGACAAAACCGTTGTTGCAATAGCCGACATGGCTCCTGTTCAAGGCCAGCCACGTCACACCGTTTCCGCCCAACAGGTTATCAAAGAGATGGCAGAAGCCGGGTTTGAGCTTACGGAAGAACCAACTACTCTCTATGATCAGTACCTGATTATATTCAAAAAAAATCTCAATAGGTGACAACATTTCCACCAGTCCCACACGATATGTCATTCTGAAGGAGGAATGACTGAAGAATCACTTTTCCAGAGCTGTTGCTTACCTCACATAACATCATTGGTCTTCCAATAAGGGATTCTTCACTTTGTTCAGAATGGCCTTCATACACAAACCTTCAAAATCTATTATTGACAAAAGAGAAATAAAGTATATAAGATTAGGCTAATCAATACGTTAACATGAAATTAATATCCTGAATTGTTAACAATTTTTTCAGATGCTGATGAGGTATTTAATTCTAGATCCTATAAAACCAATTGTTGCACTTATTAGTTGAAGTTACGCATTGAAAATAAGAACTACACCAATAATTAGAGATTAGGCAATAAATACAATTTGGATACTTAATATTAATTCTTACGTAATTTTAAAAAACAATAAGGTTTAGAAATGAAACAAAAAAATATAATAGATGAGTCAGAATTAGAAGACATTGTTGTTCCTGAAAAATATGATATCACCAGTTTTGGGGCTGATTATGATGTTGAAGGTTGTGTAAAAAGACTTGAAAGAGGTGATATTTATATCCCCCCATTTCAGCGTGATTACGTCTGGAACCTTAAAGATGCCTCCAGATTTATAGAATCCTTGCTGTTTGGTTTACCTGTTCCCGGTGTGTTTTTAGCAAAAGAACATGAATCAAGCAAATTACTTGTTATTGATGGTCAACAAAGATTAAAAACATTGCAATATTTTTATAACGGTTTTTTTAATCCCAAAGAAAATGAGAAAAAGCAAAGAGTCTTCAAATTGATCGGTGTTCAAAAAAAATATGAAGGAAAAAGTTTTGCAACCCTCGCAGAAGATGACCGCATTACACTTAATGATTCGATTATACATGCAACTATTATTAAACAAGAGTCACCAGAAGGTGATGATACTAGTATTTACCATGTGTTTGAAAGGTTGAATTCTGGAGGTAGAAAATTAGCACCACAAGAAATTCGTTCAGCATTATACCATGGCAAATTAGTTGATTTAATCACAAATCTAAATGAAAATCCTCAATGGCGCGAAATTTTTGGTAAACCCCATCAAAGATTAAAAGATGAAGAATTAATCTTAAGATTTTTGGCGTTGTATGTACGTGCTGATTCATATAAAAAACCAATGAATGATTTTTTAAATAAATTCTCTGCAAAATACCTAAATCCTAAACAGTCTGAATTAGAAGATTTTAGAAATATTTTTGAAAAGACTATTGAAATTATTTATAAAAATATAGGTAGCGACGCATTTAGACTAGAAAGAGGTGTAAATGCGGCTGTTTTTGATTCAGTAATGTATGGCTTATCCAGAAGAGTTATTAAAGGGGAAATCAAAAATAAAAAAGACATAAATAAAATGTATTCCAAAATACTTGCTAGTGGGCAGTTCATCAAATCAGTCTCTCATTCAACGGCGGATGATACAAGCGTAGCAACAAGAACTAAAATTGCGAGTGAGTTTTTTTATAAAATAAAATGAAGCAACAAGAGTTAAATAGACAACTTCAAAAACTGAAGGATTTAATTAGTAAAACTGACTCAGCAAGCGCACTATCAGCTGAACTGCGATCACATTGGGCAAAATATATTTGTGTTATTGCATCTGGTTTCCTTGAGAACTCTTTAAAATTAATTTATACCGATTTTGTTAAAAATGCATCAAGCGAACCTGTTGCTAATTTTACTTCAAGTACACTTTCAAAAATACAAAACCCTAAAACGGATAGGTTTATTGAAATTGCAAGAAAATTCAAATCAAAATGGGCGGAAGATTTAGAAAAATACGTAGATGAAAATGACAGAAAGGATGCTATAGACTCAATAATGAATAATAGACATCAAATTGTACATGGTAAACAATCTGGCATAACTATTGCCAGAGTAAAGCAATATATTGAAAAATCAATTGAAGTAGTTATATTCATTGAGAATCAATGTTTGGCTTGAGGAGCATAACACACATATTTTGACCCCAATTGTGTTCTTAAAAACAAGAGAGGAAAATGACAGGGTCAAATTTTTATTATTGACAAGAAAAAACATAACCAGTCGGTTGGCCAAATATTAAAATACTGTATTGGTTAACTTTACGTTATGCTCATAGACACTTGGGGAAATTACAAATGGATATCTTAATCAGCTGGTCGAAAGCGCAGAGCAAAACTGTCGTATTCTCACTACATCAGTGGCTTCCTGATGTAGTCCTTGGTATTAAACCTTGGATGTCGAGTAAGGATATTGCTAAGGGGAGAGAGTGGTTCCGGGAACTCCAAGATGAACGGAAACGGGTCAAGTCTGCTTTTGGCTTAACTGATATTTTTTCATTAACAATTGTTTTGTAGATTGGATATGATCCACATCCATAAAAAACTGAATATAAGGATTGCAAAATTGAAGACATTGGAGCAGTTGTTAAGGTATGCAATCAGGCAATAGCTGCCGGTAGAAAAACTGCGGATTATGCCAGGTTACTTACTATGATCGAAAGAAATGATCAACTCGCTCATCTTGCCAATAATATGACTCTGCTATCTTCTCATTGTTACCGGTTGCCTGAAAAGTGTGTGAACGCAGGCCCGTAAAAACATATATATGTGTATGCATGTTGGAATCATTGCAGAGATTCCCATAACGAGGCCGAAATAAATATTACGCATATTGTCGGATGGTTTGGCAACTGCATCTATTAAAAACCCTTGGTACTCGGCATTGCGTTCTGCCAGAACCTGTGGAGCAGCGCCTAACAGGTTTACTATCCAACCGGAAAAAGAAAATACAAAAACCACCCAGAAGGTCGCCAATATCGCAATTACCAGGTCAACCGAAAGGTGCGCAATGTATTGTATATCCTTTTTTGAACTGAGTGCATGGCGAATAAGGAAAATAGTTACAAAGAATGAAAGGCTATCAAAAAGAGCACCAAGGATTCCTACAGGAAATTGTACTTTGTAGTAATAGACCCCAGCACCTCCATGCGTGAGTTCCGGAAATGCGGTGTACATGGCAATCCAGTAACAGATGATATTTATTACAATAAAGTATAGGAATAACAGTAGGTAAAAACTAAAGATGTTCCCTCTTTTTCTTTCGTAAAAAGACAACAGTTGTTTTAACTGTTCTTTCCAAACCGTAATTATAGAATTCATAGCAATCATATCCACCATCTAAAGAGTCTTATTTGTATTTGATGGCGTAATTTAGCAAGTTGTAAAATATTATAGTATATTTCAATACCCGCTAATAAAGTAATGCATTAAAAGCAAGAAGGGAAATACAATATAACACTTTTTTGTTAGCACGGATTAATTTCCCGCCTGCTCTTTCTGCAGACAAGTTTTAAAGAATTTGACAAAAAACTCATAAAGTATAAAATTAAGCCAATCAATATAATAACACGAAAGTAATGTTTTAAAATGGTAATTTCAAGTATAAGGGATTTAATATGCTCTTATGTAATTCCCATGAAAATGGGAATCTGGTTTTCTCTCTCATGGGAGTGACAGTGGAAGACCCATCAGTTTGGTTTTGTCGCAATAGTAACTTACCTATTTGCTCTAAGAATGAAGGAAAATATGAAGTATGTTAATGTTTGTTTTCCTTTCTTGCGAAGAACAATATGATATCCAATTATAGGCATAATATATGTCTTCAAATTTGAGGAGCAGTAAGCAATGAGTAGAGAAGAAACATTACATGCACGTAGCGAATCCAAATGTGAATTATGTGGAGCAACAGAGGGACTTGGTGTGTATGAAGTTCCACCTGGTTCAAATAGTAGTGCTGATAAGTGCGCACTTATCTGTGAAACTTGTCGAGAACAAATTGTAAATCCGGAAAAAGTTGATGTTCATCACTGGCGTTGCCTTAACGATAGCATGTGGAGCCAGGAACCAGCGGTGCAGGTGATAGCATGGCGTATGCTTAAACGGCTGAGCACTGAAGGCTGGTCGAGGGACTTGCTCGATATGCTCTATTTAGATGAAGAGACACAAGCCTGGGCGCAAGTAACGGGTGAGGGTGACAGTGATAAACACGCAGTCAAACACCTTGACAGCAACGGAGCAGTGATCGAGGCTGGAGATGCGGTAACACTAATCAAGGATCTAAATGTAAAGGGGGGCAACTTTACGGCTAAACGTGGTACCGTTGTGCGAGGGGTTTCGCTGGTTGCAGATAACCCAGAGCATATTGAGGGCCGTGTAAATGGCCAGCTCATTGTAATTCTGACGAAGTTTGTTAAGAAAACAAACTAATCAAATATTTGCTAAGTGAAATAAAGGCATTGTGTAGTATCTGTGGTTGATGCAGTGGCTAACCTGTCATTCCCTCTACCCTGTCCATTACGCTTCACGGAGCAGCTGAGCTCTAGCGTTATCCAGAAAAGAGAAGGTTTATGCACGCTAAAGGAAAAATTACTTCATGGAACGAAGAGAGAGGTTTTGGATTTATTACGCCTGACACTGGCGGGAAACAACTCTTCGTACATGTCAAATCCTTCAACAATCGCAATCGGCGTCCCGAGATTAATCAGTTGATAACCTACTCCTTGTCAATTGATAAGCAAGGTAGGCCGTACGCTGTAAAGGCAGTATTGGCTGGCGTTCGATCTCCACAAAAGACGAAACGCAAGAATACGTCTCTGTCAGTCATTGGTGCTGCTATATTTCTCATCATTGTAAGTATTTCTGTTCTTACTGCCAAAATACCTCTTGTGATTCTCGTCATTTATATGGTCACTAGCCTACTCACTTTCATCATATACTTAGTAGACAAATCAGCAGCCAGGAGAGGCGCCTGGCGGACCAAAGAAAACACCCTACACGTGCTATCGCTGGCTGGGGGATGGCCAGGAGCTCTCATTGCCCAACAAAAATTGCGACACAAGTCCAAAAAGCAATCATTCCGTTTCATTTTCTGGGTAACAGTCTTGCTGAACTGCGGTGCATTTGTCTGGCTGTTCACGCCAAACGGTACAGCGACACTGCAGTCTTTGATTGACTCGTATAACTAATATGATCTATTGCTCCACAAGAAACCGCGTAGAAGGCCCTGCAGACAATGTCTGAGAAGGAGGGGTGTTGCTGGTTATTGATAAAGGTGAAGGTCATCGGTATATTCACGGAGCGTGATTATGCTCGCAAAGTAATTCGGAAGGGGAAGTCATCCAAGACCACGTCTGTTATAGACCTGATGACTAAAGAAGTGCTCTTCGTTGATCCTGCAATTTCGATTGAGGATTGTATGGCGCTGATGACTGAAAAAGGTGTCCGACATTTGCCTGTTATGGAAGAGAAAAATTAGTCGGATTAGTGACGGTTGGAGAGGTGGCTAAGTAGTTTATTGTAGCTCAGGAATTCAAGATCCAGAAACGGGAGAGATACTTTCATCAGGAGTGTTAGATATTTGTCGAGATAATCGAATCTTTAACCGTTTTTATTAAATTTCTCAGATACCATTTCCGAAGTAAAGATATAAATATCAACATTTTTCTTCTTCCATGCATCCGGTGAGATCTTTGCTTTCATACTACAGCATTGCGATAGGAATTCCTCTTTTGTCCATCCGGTTTCAGTAGCAACCTGAGGTAGGAAACAACCGGTTGAATGACCTTTCTTAATATAAATCCCATGCGTGCCAAGCTCTAAGTTGAGAGGGTCATCAATTTTTTGTAAAGGTGACAGTACCGAGATATCTATTTCTAAATCCTCTAACTCAGAAGACTTGATTTGGCTAAACCTTGTATCCTCTTTTGCCGCTGACACCGCCATCTCGGAAACAAGCTTGTGCAGTGGTATGTCGGAAACCATTCTTCCTATACACCCTCGTAATCTTTTGTGTGTCCTTAGCGTTACAAAGGCGCCACTTTTTTCCTTAAGCCCCGGGCTGGTTATTTCAATTTGTACCTGTTCGTTAGGAGTGTCTGTTATTGCGGATTCTATACTCTCTCTGGCTATAGAGAGTAATACTTTTTTATCTTTTTCGTCCATTTTTGGAGAATAGATTTTTTGTGTTATCTCATGGCTAAACTTTTATCTTCATGGAATACTTCCGCTGTAAAGACAAAAAACTCCATCTCTTCGTCCTTCCAGGCGTATGATGGTAAACCAGCCTTGTTACACAGATGGGCAAGGGTCTCTTCTCTATCCCAACCCTGTTCAGTCGCAACTTGTGGAAGGAATACTGCTCTCATGCCTCCCAGACGTATGATAATTCCGTGCTTTCCGGTTATGAATTTTTCAGCACCACTTATCTGCTTTATAGGACTAAGTACCGAGATATCAATTTCTATATCTGGCAGTTCATCTTCGTTGACAGGCTTGAAGCGTTCGTCGTTCATTGAGGAGTTTATGGTATTGTCTATTACTGCATCGAAAAGTTGTTCCCTGGGTTGGATGTGCCCAATACAACCACGAAGATTACCGTCCTTATTAAGTGTTACAAATACACCTCTTTTATTCTTCAGAGTTTGTGTTAGTGCATATTCTTCGGAATCTAAGTCAGGCTTCTTTCCCTCCTTTACGCAATATTCGAGTGTGTTCCTTGCAATTTCAAGTAGTGTCAACTTTTCATCGTGACTCAAGCCGGTATTGTCTCCAATAATGTCCGGAGGTTCGATGTCTCTTGTAAATACTATTGAAGCGTAGCTCACGGAACTGTCAAAATTGCCCAGTATGCTGCCTGATGTGTCATACTTTAGTATCTTTCCCTGCACGTTAGGAGGCAAAATTTTCATCATCACTGAAATAGGCATAAACCCGCAGGCAGTTATTCCGGTTGCCCCTTTGTATCGGAAGAATCCTTCTAAATCTAAAGCGAGGATACGTTCGATTGCTCCATGGTCAAGCTGTCTTATATTAGCTTCTACATCCTTTTTA
>JABHIW010000135.1 GCA_018670825.1 Candidatus Scalindua sp.
CACACTCAATCTGCGCGAAACTTGCACAAGAAGCGTGTGAACCAATTCCACCCTGTGAATTCTGAATGTACTGCTCTTCATGACAATCACTAACACCACAAGCCTTTGAGCTTGGCATTAACAACTTCTGGTGATTGTTACCATGACAGGTATCGCAACCTGTTGGGCTAGGTTCAGCCTTTGCATGTGCACTCTTTACATAATCTCTTACAACCCCAGGTGTGATAACTGAATGACAACCCAGACACTCTTTCAATCTGAACTGACCCTTGATTGGGTTTGAAGGTCTTACCTCATCCCTGTTGTACATAAAATCAGGGAGGTAGTAACGATATGCAGGTAACGTTCTCCAGAACCTGGAATATTTTCCCGGATATGGAGGTGCGCCTTTTGGATAACCCATGTACTTAGCGTACAAACCTGAAAAGAAAACCTTTCCTGAATTGTCAGGGTCTCCTGGCATACCATAGACTTCGTGTGGTACCCAATGAGTGATAATTTCTACCGCATCAGCGTCTTTACTGGAAAAACTCGCGTAAAAACAGAATGCGGCTACGAAAACCAATAATGCAATAAATAGTGTATTTAATTTTCTTAACATTTTTCTACCCTCTCCTTTCCGCTTCTATAATTATAAAATACTCGTGACTTTTCACTGCCAGTCACCCAAAGCATTAAAGACAAATTGCTGACGGCAGTCCTGGCAGTCTTCCGTTCAGATCAACCTTTTCCCAATTAACCTCTCCCTTGTGGAGAGAGGGTAGGGTGAGGGGTTGATTTTTATACGAAGGTTGGACACAGGGAGAACGGAGTCCCTGTGTCCAACCTTCGTATAAAAATCAATGACCTGAAATCAAAGTGTGGTCTCATTATTGATATCTATGCTCTTTGGGAGTTTACTTCTCTCTTCCACCAGACATGTATCCAGGTAGATCTTTCCATTTTCTACTTTGCTATATCTGGACTTAATAATGTCTCCAGCCTTAACATCAACAACTTCCATTTTCTGGTTGTCGTTGAATTTCACCGGATGGAACACTATTTCCATTGGCAGGGAAATATCCCCTCTGAAAAATTCAGTGTGTTCGCAGAAAAATATCTGCTCATCTTTCCCTTTTACATGTAATGTCATTTTCTCATGATCTACTGAAGTTATTTCGCCTTCGATCAAGGCATACTTATAATACTTTGGGTCAAAACCCCAATCTCCTTTGTTACCGTTCGCAGCGAAAACAGCGGTCGACATAAATGCCAGAAGAAAGATTACTGTTAATCCTATGGTCAGATTCTTCATCGTAATTCCTCCTGAGAAAATTAAGTTTTTTGAAATTAGATAGTGTTACTGCTTTCTGATCTATTCGTAAGATTTTTAACAATTCACCAACTCCCTTCTTAAATGATTCTGAAATATAAAACAATTTAAGATATATCTTTTGTCGCTCCGCACTATAATATGTCAAATTATATGCCAATACACTTTATGTTAGTTTAACTTGCGTTGTGTTAATATGTTGCGTGGTTTAAAGCGTAGATAAAATAGCTAGCGTGATTTCGGTAAATAACGATATTTCAGTATTAATTAATGATAATTCGTGTGTCAATAGCGTTATACTGATTAGTAGTTGAGGGTTTTTGATTTTTTAGAAAAATCTTGATTTCCACTTGCCATTATTTTATCCTTTCCGTTTTACTACTTAAACTTTAGTTCTTAACATCTTGGCACTCCGTCCTTAGAAAAAAGAGAGGAAGATCTTTTCTATGATATCGGTGAAACCCCATTACTTTTTACAGAAATGTATCTCCATATTGCTTCTTGTTCTCTCCGTCGGTTATTTCCTCAATCCGGAAGTCGCTAATGCCGACAAAGCATCACAACTAACATCAAAGCTGATACAGCTTGAAAAAGAGCTGGAAACCACCTCTAAAGAGATTGCCACCGCCCTTAAAAAAAATAATAATGTGAAAGAACTTGCTAATCTGGATTCTCGTATTTATGACCTCAATTCAAAAGTCGATGAACTCAGGGGTTCTATAGACAGTCTTCCACCGAGCGAAGAAAAACGTAAGTTGAGCGATCGGGCACAAAACCGCTGGCAAGACGTGCAAAATCTCCGTGAAGATATGCAGGAAGGTAATGTAAGTAAGGAAGATTATAAGGTTGATCGGGGAGACAAGTACCGTGAACTCGGGGTGGAGCTTGCAAACTTTGAAAACCTCGGCGGATTTTACACAGGATCAGACCAGCCTTGCGGCTGTGATCTTGCCGGCCTTACAAGGATCCTTGCAAGGCTTGCCGATAGAAAGGGGGAGGCAAAAAAACATCTGGACGAACTCTCGAAAAAATTACAGAAACAGTGGGCAGGACTAACAGGAGATATAGGAAAAAAGGCGGCTGCTATGGGACCGGGTGGCTTAAATACAACGGCAAATACCCTTGATATTCTTAGCGCTGTAGCATTTGATGTAGCGGATGTGGTTCTGGAAGTAGGGTCAAAGAGACTCAGTGAAGTCGGAGGCCTGGGGAAAGTGGCAAAAAAAATACTGCCGAAAATCGCAGGGAAAACGAATGCCATAAAAGGCGGTATCGAGAAACTCGCTGGAAGCGCTGAAGCGGAAAGAATGAAAAGAGAATTCCCGGTACTGGGAGAGATAGATAATACCTATGACGAGATATTTGACTGGGCAGAGCTTGCCAGTAAATATGACCGGCTGGAAAACAGAC
Source organism: Candidatus Scalindua sp. (assembly GCA_018670825.1). Taxonomy (GTDB): domain Bacteria; phylum Planctomycetota; class Brocadiia; order Brocadiales; family Scalinduaceae; genus Scalindua. Next base: position 2,723 of record JABHIW010000135.1, read on the forward strand.
TATGGGACAAGATGCTTAATAATGCCGATTGTTTACGGAAGATTGGCAAAAGGATAACCGGTAAAGCATGTGATTTAAAAGGTATTTCCGAAGAAGAACTGGGAAAAGCGGATTCATTCAATTTAGCAGGACTTGCTCAAATCAGGACAGGTGAAATTGCTACAAAGGGGCGTATAGCCTGGCAGGAGTGCAAGCTTTGCGAGGCATTCGAGGCTCTGAAGCAACTGAATGACCTGGGGAATATTGCTGATAATAATATAAGGGAGTTGAACAAAGGCATACTGGGTAACCTCAAAACAATTTTTAAGCTTAACAGTGACCTGATAAAAGCACTTTCACGGGAAGACCCGAAGGCGGGAGGAGGGTTGGCGTATAATATTCTCTCCGTTGGGTTAAGTTTTGTCCCCTGGGGCGGAACCGCTGTTGCCATTGGAGAAGGCATTGCCGATACCTACACCCGATACCAGTTAAAAGATATTAAAGAAGGAGTGACAAAAAATCTGTTAAATAACGTCAATGAACAACAGCGTAATATAAAAAGATATACCGACCCACTTGAGAAGTGGAAAGAAGTTCTTAAAGAAGCGGATGAAAAACGAAAATCAATTTTCGCTGGCCTAAAGAATTGTGATCTCAGTTTCGACTGTGGAGATAAGGACAAAGGCGGAAAAACAGTGCCTGACGTGGCTGATAAATCGGTTCAACCCGATTCACAATGGAAGGTAAACATTGACGAGAGTGCATGGTGCTCCTACTGGATCTGGGAAACTCCTGTTGTAACAAAGGGCCCTGGGAAAGGGCCTTCAGGTGGGCAGTTCTCACCGGAAAGACCCGGTAAAGGTAAACCACAACAGCCTACGGGCTCTCCGAAAAAACCAGAAAAGCCGGATGACAGGAAGGAAGGCGGTCCCGGAAAAACACCGGTTAATGAGAAGGACCCTTCGCTGTTTAAAATACCGCCAGCTCCTCCACCTCCACCGCCACAGGAAAAGACCAATGGCCCAACAATAGTTTACTATTCTGAAACTGATGAAAAAGATAAACAACCCGGGGAAGATCCGAAGGAAAAACTACCTGAAAAACCTTCCGGCCCGCCAGAATTTATTGTAAAGGCAAAGCGGGACGTATTACAGGGTGGCAAAATGAAAGTTGAGCCCGTTGCTTCTGCTCAGTGCAAGATAACTCTCTTTGCGCCTGACCTTCC
>JABHIW010000038.1 GCA_018670825.1 Candidatus Scalindua sp.
AGTATTGCGAGTGATAAAGGTAGCAAGAGTATTGTGAGTGATAAAGGTAGCAAGAGTATTGTAAGCGATAAAGGTAGCAAGAGTATTGCGAGTGATAAAGGTAGCAAGAGTATTGTGAGTGATAAAGGTAGCAAGAGTATTGTAAGCGATAAAGGTAGCAAGAGTGTTGTGAGCGATAAAGGTAGCAAGAGTATTGCAAGTGATAAGGGTAGCAAGAGTATTGCGAGTGATAAGAGTAGCAAGAGTGTTGTGAGTAGTAAAGGTAGTAAAGGTAGTAAAGGTAGTAAAGGTAGTAAAGGTAGTAAAGGTAGTAAGAGTAAAAAAAGTAGATCTAAAAAACTGTCTTAGTTTGAGCCTTTTGTAAATCAAAAAGCCATAACAGGTACTTTTCTTCTGCATGTCATTTGTAGTTCACATTCATTTTTTAAAGCCATCATTAATACTCGCATAAATAGGATTAAATAAACCTTCAAGTGTCGCCCAGGTTGATTTTACTGTCATCGGAATTACATCACATCTTACCTTAATGATTGGGATTACAATCTAAAAGAAACAGAGAATCCATATGACAAAGATTTCCAATAATCATGTCCTTGCTGCGGATATAGGTGGAACAAATACGCGGATGGCTGTTGTGAATGAAAATGGTGATATCCTTGCGCTCTTAAAAAAAACGACATATTGTAAAGATGGTAGGGACAAGATGATTAAGTTTATTGTCTCTTGTGCAGAGGAAACAATCAAAGAATCAAGACTGCCAAAAGAGGAAATCTGTGGAATGGGAATTGGCTTTCCCGGTCCCTTAAATGTGGAGACGGGTACAATCTTCAATCCTCCTAATTTAAATGGTTGGGATAACATACCATTAAGGGATATTCTTGAAAAAGAGTTGAGAGTACCTGTTGCAATCGAGAATGATGCGAATGCGGCAGCACTTGGAGAATGGTGGAAAGGTGCCGGGTCAGGGACTAGCAGTTTGTTTTGTATTACCCTTGGCACGGGAGTCGGAGGAGGCCTTGTCATGGATGGAAAAATCTGGCATGGTGCATCATCTATAGCGGGAGAAATAGGACACACGACCGTTATAAGAGATGGAATACAATGTACCTGTGGAAATATCGGGTGTCTTGAAAGATATGCTTGTTCTGGAGGGATTTTGAAAAGGGTAAACGACGCATTATTGAGAGAAGGAGATCATGCTGGCCTGCAACCACTTAAGGACCTTAAACAGGTGAGCCATATGGTTATGCAAGGCAATGAAATTGTTCTAAATATAATTAAGGAAACTGGAGTTATCCTGGGAATTGCGATCGCAAATATTGCGAACCTGTTGAATCCGGAAATAATTGTTTTGTTTGGTGGTGTAACTAATCTGGGAGAAAACCTTGTGGGGCCTTTGAAGGAAGAAGTTAACAGGAGGGCATTTAAAAAAGCGACAGAATCCCTAAGGATAGAATTGTCACAACTGGGAGATAATAGCGGCATACTCGGTGCGGCAAAAAATATCCTTTCAAAATTGTAGAACCAGACACACCGGTAAATTATGATAAGTTTTGGTAAATTATGAGAGAGGGCTGGATAGCGCAAAGAGTGTCGTCTATCCGGTTACGTTAAAGACTTTAGCTAATCTTGCATTTCTCTGGATATGACGCTTGAGGTTTGTGTCCGTTTCTTCAAGGCGATGGGCAAGTGTCTCAAGTATTTGTCTCATAAAATTTATATCTTTTAAGATATTGAATTCAAATGTTTCTTTGTCCATGGTATGAAGCTTGCAATCCGTAAAAGCTATTGCAGAGGCGCTTCGTTTATTTCCGGTTATCAACGACATTTCTCCAAAGAATCCACCTTCGTCAAGAGTTGTTAGAGTGGCTTCCGTGTCCCCAACTTTCTTTTCTATTTTGACCCTTCCGGAATCAATTATATACATTTCATTGCATTCCGCGTCATTCTCTTTAAATATAATGTCCCCCTCTTTAAAGGAGACCTTCTTCTTCGTATATAACAAACTCTCCGTACCCATTTTCCAGAATTAACCCTGAACAGTATTAAAAAATTGAAAAACTATATTTTATTTTTTTACATAAGTTGCAATTGAACTTTACTCGTCGTTATTCTATTAATTTTACCATGGTGTGTCAACATTGATTTACCGTGTCAGTATACCTTAACGGGGAGTAAATCGAGAATATACTTTTTTTATTTCAATAAAACAAAACTTCTGTAACGTTTTTACCAAAACTTTTTACTCGTTCTGACTCATACTACAATAAGATATGTTGTTTTTTAAATTTTGTTTATATTATTATAGTATTTCTTATAATGCTGATAACGAGCATTATTTGTTTAATATATTGAATGCGTTTTGCATTATATATCAATGACTTGAGGTAAACTGGATGTTACTGAAAAAATTATTAGGTGAAATACTGGCAGATATGGGATTTGTTACAAAACAGCACCTTGAGGAGGCTTTAACAAAACAAAGGAAGATCTGTAGAGAGAAGGTGTTGCCGGAACGGTTACAGAGAACCAGGTTAATTTCAGAAGCGCGATTGGCGGCAAATACAACTCCAGCGCTGGGTCAAATATTGATTGATATGGGAGTTACCACAAACAACCAGCTTGATCAGGCCATGAGACAACAGGAGAAAATGCTGGATGTGTACAAGATGTTGAAAAGTGAGAAATTGGGAGCCGTTATAGAGAAATGTACGGTAATTAACTCTTCGCTAAATATTGCTGAGGTATTAGAAAATATCATGAAGTACGCAAATCTTGTTACAAATTCAGAGGCAAGTACGCTGATGTTGTTGGATGAAGAAACCGGAGAATTGGTATTCAGTGTTCCAACCGGATCAGAGTCTGATAAGCTGACAGATATTCGTATTCCACCGGGGAAAGGAATTGCGGGTTGGGTTGCGGTAAATGTACAAGACATTTTAATTTCCGATGCCAGTAAAGACCCGAGGTTTTATGGCAAAGTCGATGAAATAAGCGGGTTTCAAACAAAATCAGTACTTTGCGTTCCGCTTATGGCAAAATCAAAGTTGATAGGTGTATTGGAGGTTATTAACAAAAAAGATGATGTTTCTTTTACCGAAGAGGATGCCATGCTGCTTAACTTCTTTGCAAATCAGACTGCTGTCGCAATTGAGAATGCCAGATACTATGGTGAGTTAGAGCGTAAATATGAAGAAGAGAAACAGATGCAGGAAAAACTTGTAGAAGCAGAGAAGCTTTGGGCATTGGGTTTGATGACGTCCGGTGTAGCGCATGATTTCAATAATATGTTGGCTATAATTACTGGGAATATAGATCTTATCGAAGTGGAAGAAGACAAAGACAAGATATTAAAAAAGGTACAAATAATCAAGAAAACCGCAATGGATAGTGCCAAACTAATAAAAAGGTTACAAAAATATGCAAAGACAAGAGATGAAAAATTACTACTTCAGGCAATCAAGTTTAATGATCTGGTAAGAGAAGCGATAGAAATGTCAACTCCGGTGTGGAAAGACGGTCCAGATGCGAAAGGGATTAGTATAGAAATTATAGATACTTTTACAGAAGAAGAATTAATTATTCTTGGAAATGATACTGATTTGAGAGAGGCTATAATTAATTTGATATTCAATTCTGTAGACGCAATGCCGCAGGGCGGAAAAATACATTTAGCGACGTATACGAAAAATGAAAGTATATATTTAGACTTATCTGATAATGGAATTGGAATGACTGAAGAGACAAAAAGTAGAATATTTGATCCGTTTTTTACCACAAAAGGTATAAATCATAGTGGGCTGGGAATGAGTATGTTGTACGGAACAATCAAAAGACATAATGGATCAATAGATATAAAGACGACACCTGGAAAAGGTACAACGTTCACGATAGTATTACCAATGGGAAAAGAATGTATAGAAAAGAGAGCTGAAGAATCGAGCCCTGCTATTAAGGCTGAAAAAGTGAATATACTGATAATAGATGATCTGCCGGAAGTAAGCGTAGTGTTATCTGAAATACTATCAAATGAGGGTCATCAAATCTGTTCTTTCAACAGCGGTACACGCGGAATAGAAGCATTTAAAAAAGGTGACTATGGAATTTTGATAACTGATTTAGGAATGCCAGGTGCATCAGGATGGGAAGTAATTAATACTGCCAGACAGATAAAACCGGATGTAATAATTGGGGTTGTAACAGGGTGGGATATATCAGAAAAAGAAATAAAACAGAAAGGGGTAGATTTTTTAATAAACAAGCCATTTGAATTAAATGAAATAGTTCAAGCAGTAACAAAGGCGGTAAAATCTAAGTCCTGTTAATGAGTTAAGTGTTTTTAATATTAAGAGAAATCATTCATTACGGTATTATTGTAATTTGCCGTTGCATTTGCCTTTTATATCATTAGCGGTTTTCACATAAAAATACGAACTCGCGACTGCAAAAAGAAGCACTTACATCTCCAGATAAGCTACAAGCTTACGTTAGATTTAGCTTGACTTACGGTCCCAGGATTAGTTATATAGCCCATGCGATTGATTCGGAGCAGATAATATTTTTTGTTGGTGCAAAAGTTCAATTAATATCTACACATTAATCTCATATCTTTAGTCTAAGAAAAGGATGACAAACTGAATGTATATACTTAATACGTGGGTCGGATATTTATCACTGTTTTTATTTATTATAGCTTATATCCTCATTATTTTTGAGGAAAAGATCCATTTAAAGAAATCCAAACCAATCGTACTGGTAGGTTGCCTTATGTGGCTATTTATCGGCATTTATGAGAGGATGCATGGGGGAGGACATGGCAGTGGGGCCCACGAATTTCTTGAACATCTTATTGCAGAGATAGGAGGCCTCTTTTTCTTCCTGCTCGTTGCAATGACGTATATTAATACACTAACCTCTTTAAATGTATTTCAGGCATTACGCGCCTGGTTATTATCTAAAGGGATGGGATTCAAATCTCTCTTCTGGGCAACAGGTATCTTGACATTTTTCCTGTCCCCTCTGGCAGATAATTTAACCAGCGCCCTGCTTATGTCTACTGTTGCATTTGCGGTAAGCGACGGTAACAAGAAGTTCATAGTACCGGCCTTTGTCAATATAGTGGTTGCTGCCAATGCCGGTGGTGCATGGAGCCCTTTTGGTGATATTACCACATTGATGGTATGGACAGCCGGTAAGGTGCATACTCTTGACTTCCTCTATCTCGTTCTTCCTTCAATTGTCAACTGGCTTATCCCAGCGTTTATCATGAGCTTGTTTATCCCGAAGGGGAAACCGGATGCTAAAGAAGAAGTGATGGCTATGAAACCGGGGGCCAAGAGAACAATGCTTTGCTTCATACTTACTATAGCCACTGGTGTCTCTTTTCACCAGTTCCTGCACCTTCCTCCTTTTATGGGTATGATGTGCGGTCTGGGATATCTTATGTTCAGCTCTTACTATATGAAACAATGGGGGATAAAGAAGTATTTGAAAAAATTAGGATTGGAAGAGGACAGACGTAAGGTTGATCGTGTTGACATTTTCAAGCAGGTGGAGCGGGTAGAATTTGATACCCTGCTTTTCTTCTTTGGGGTTTTGACTGCGGTGGGGGCATTACAGTACATTGGTTTCCTCAAAATTGTAGGAGGGGGTTTTTATGATTTGACGGGATATACTACGGCAAATACATCTATCGGGATCTTTTCCGCTATTGTTGACAATATTCCCATTATGTTTGCCGTCTTAAATATGGACCTGTCAATGGGACTGGACCAGTGGCTCCTCGTAACGTTAACTTGCGGTGTAGGTGGTAGCTTGCTGTCGATAGGCTCAGCGGCAGGAGTAGCGGTGATGGGTATCAACAGGGAAAATTATACCTTTATGTCCCATCTGAAATGGGCACCCGTTATCGCATTGGGTTATATAGGAAGCATCTTTACCTGGTGGATAATGACAATGGCCCTAAGATGAGTTTTCTGATATACCCGAAGTAATCAAATCTCAGGCTCTTAGTAAACTAAAAACATTTCACATGTCATGCCACAAATTTTCACAATTAATAAGATGATTATAAAAAAACTGGCTTTTGTCACGATAATTTTGGTTTCTCTATCATTCATTCTTACCGGGGGTGACCTTTGCTGCCAACCCGTTAAGATTGAGGAATTAACATCAAAACAGGAGAAGCGACTTGAAGATGTAAAAAAGGACATTGCTGTCCACTTGCAGGATATTGCAAATTTGAAATCCAATGTAAATACTCTCGAAGAAGAAGAAAAGATATTAAATACATCAATAGAGAAATTAATTGAAGGTAAGGCAGGAGTAGAGGCTTTAGATATTTTTACAAAACAGAAGGTTGTTATCGAAAAAAGGATTAATGTTTTAAACGAAACCATAAGGGTTAGAACAGAGATAAAAGACAAGGCGGACTATTTAGCAAAGTCGCTCGAAGTTGCTTCAACACTGACTTATAGGAAAAAGAAGATAAAGGATGAAGCCGCACTGTTGCCCGCATCTCAATCTGAAGGTATTCAAAAAGAAGTGGAACTACTGAAGGCAGGTTTACAGGCAACTCTATCGGTAGTTCATGAAAAGGAGACCTATCTTTCAACGTCGAAAACATCTTGTGATACGTCAAGATTAAAGCTTAAAAAGGAGAGAGGCAAACTTAGCGACAAATTGAAAACATTTACAAAACGGAAACTATCTACAGGAGAAAACTCCTTTAAAATTGATAATATAAAACATAGTTTAGAAAGCGAAATTAAATTAAAGGATGAAAAGGTTGCTTTGTTATTGGCTCAAACAGAGCTGGCAAGACGTAATTTGCAAATGGCTCAGATTCAAAGATTAAATAAACAGTTGGAAATACATGTTAAGGCGGGAATTGCTGAAATCTTATCAAAAAAGTTTAAAGAAGCGGAGCTGCAGATAAATGAAGAAGAAGATGTGGCGGCTGAGGAAAAAAGGCAGAGGCTTGCCGAAGCGGAAAAAGCAAGGGCAGAATTAGAGAAAAAGGTAGCGTTAAAGAAAGAAGAGATTGCCGTACAGAAGCAATTAGGGGAGACATCACCTGAAAGGAAAAGAGTTTTAGCGATTGAGGCAGATGTTCATAAGCAACAGGGGATTATAGCAACAATAAAGGATGAATTAATCACTACAGATAACGAAAGACATAAAGACCGTACAGAATTTAGAAAAATACAAAAAGAGATTGAAGAGGTACTTGGCGGTGAAAACACACCTGATGAGATTGCTGCCGAATTAGGCATAATCAATATAGATATTCAGAGAATAGAGGACAAAGCACAGGCTATTCAAAGTCTATTAACTGCTACAGCAAAACAAAAATCCATCATAATTGAAAGTTTAAAAAAATCACGTTCCGATCTTTTACCAACCGTACCCGGAGAAAAATCAAACCTGGAGAAGGAAGCGGAAGGCTTCTCAGATTACGCACTGAGCCTACAGTTGATAAAGCTTGCTAATTTACGTGTTAAACATATCGAGGAACAAAACATCCTCATAGAGACAAAGATAGACGGGTTAAATGAGAGGTTAGAACTGAATAAAATTTTATTAGATGAATTATCAAAAACGAGTAAAACCCTTTCTCAAATACGTGCCGCAAATATTTGGTCAAGACATGAGAGCAGGATATCGACCAATACAGTGATAGAGGGTGTAACAGATTTAAAGACCCTTAAGAACAAACCTTTTGATTTCTACAAGGCATCAGTCAACAATTTAAAGGATCTTAGGATTTATCTGTCGAAAACTAAAAACATACCGGCATTCATTATAAAGGTACTTATTATTGTTTTTGTTATCTTTTTTACTTTCTTTGCGAGGCGTTCCCTTAAGAAATGGGCAAAACACGAAATAGAAAGATTTATGGCGATGTCACCGCAAACATTTTTCTCATTCGAACTTGTGCCAGGTCTATTCCGCATAATGCGGAATACATTAACCATGTTCTTTTTGTTTGTAATAGCACTCACAATATCACTCACCGTTCCTTCTGATGCACCGTTAATTCTTTCTGCCGTTTATGCATTCGCAATTCTTTCTGTTTATAAATTCTTAAGAGCAACTGTTGTTGAATCATTCAGCCCGTATACAGGTGTGAGACGATGGGTACCGGTTACTTACTCTTCTGCAAGGCATATCTTCAAAGGTTTAAATATAATTCTACGCTTTTCCGTAATAACAGTAACATTAATATCTGTTTTGAATGCTTATGGTTATAAAAAAGACGTGATAGAATTACTATGGTTCACTTACCGGGTGGTTACGATTTCTCTTGCGGTCTGGATAGCTGCCAGGCAAAGGTCTTTTTTATTGAAGATATTACCTTATTATGAGAGCGCTATTGGTAAGTTCGTCAATAAGGTCATTAATATCCTTTATCCAATACTTATTGCGTTTGCTATCTTTCTTTTTGCTATACGAAGTCTTGGGTATGCGCAATTAACCTATACTTTCATTGTCGTGCTCATCAAGAGTGTGGGCGTTGCAATCATTGCTTACGCTGTATACCGGTTTATATTGAAACGTCTATCATTATCAAAGGAACGTAAGTTAACGTTGAGGAGACAGCTTGGTGACGAGGAGTTTGAATCAGAGGAAATATCTTTAAATCTGGCATTCAGGATTTACCGGTGGTTACTGGATTATGGTATTTTGGTTATTGCAGTAGTCATAATCTTGGTAATGTGGAACAACACATTTAAAGATGTTGTAAGTTCACCAGTAGCTCCAACGTTATTTCGAAATATTTATGAAAATGTTTTATACGTCTTCATTTCAATAAAGAACGGTTTGACGTATAAGTTTACACTTGCAGAGGGCAGATATACAACGCCCTTTAAGATGTTAATTGCCATCTTAGTTCTGGTAGGAGCATTAATATCCACCAGATATTTAAAAAATGTATTACGAACAAAAGTTTATGAAAAAGCCCAGTTAGAGCAAGGCGCCCGTCATGCAATTTCATCTGGGATAACATATTTCATAATTGTTGTGGCAACGCTTATAGGTCTGAATATCGCGGGAATCCCCTTAAGAAGCCTTACCATATTTGCCGGTGCGTTCGGTATTGGCCTGGGCTTTGGTATGCAGAATATAATCAATAATCTTGTAAGCGGTATTATAATTTTCTTTGAAAAACCGATAAAGATTGGTGATGTAATAACACTGGATAAGGAACTTGCAGGCAAGGTTGAAAAGATCAGTATTAGAAGTACCATGATAAATACCTTCGACAGGAAAACAGTAGTTGTGCCAAACTCAAAGTTCCTGGAGAGTAATGTGGTGAACTGGATCCATGGTGGCGACATGTTGCTGAGGTCTAAAATAGGAGTAGGTGTTGCGTATGGTTCTGATACTGAACTGGTAAAGGATTGCATGCTTAAAGTGATGGATTCACATTCGGATGTGAAAAAATATCCTGCGCCGATAGTACGCTTTGCGGAGTTTGGGGATAGTTCACTGAATTTTGAGTTATTTTTCTGGGCTCATATAAACGATAGATGGATGGCGATCAGCGATCTGAATTTTGCAATTGACAAAATATTCAGAGAAAATAACATCGAAATACCTTTTCCTCAACGAGATCTGCACATTCGCACGGTAAACCCTGTCGAAAATGAATTTACTACTTTAGCTAATAAGGATAAAAATGCAGATTTAGAGGACCCTCAAATAGACGGATAGGTTTGGGGATGATGAGTCTGTTTTCGTTATTTGTCTCATTTTCTCTTTACGGAAGTTTTTTACTACACCGTACTGAAAATTATTCACGTACATCAGTCCTGTTGTACTGCCAAGGTCAAAATATTCTTGCCTTCCTCTCGTTGATACTGTACATCATCCATAAATTGTTTCATAAAAAACAACCCAAGGCCACCAACCTCTCGTTCATCAATATCACTGATTAAATCGGGTTCTTTTCCTGAAAGGACATCAAAGTGCTTTCCCGTATCTACGATTTCGGTTATGAATCGCTTGTCGTTATCTTTCCAGCAGTTAATTTCGATATCACCCGCATCGTTTTCATAGGCATAGCTAATGATGTTCATTAATACCTCTTCCGTTACCAGTTCGATCTCTTTTATTTTCTTTTGTGAGAAACCATGCCGGAGAGCATTGTTTGAGACAAATTCCATAAGCTCATGCAGATACTCTATCTTCGCCTGTTTGGTTATCTTTACCATAAATAAACCACCGCTTGGGAATTACTATAACGTGCTGTAAAATAAGCCGGGATACAACATTTACACGATCAGCTACATCTGTTTTAAGGCTTCTTCTTCTGTTTCATAGATTTGTAATAAAGAAGTAAATCCTGAAATTTCGAACACCTCTTTAACTACACCTTTTAAATTTGAAATCAGCATCTGACCGTTGACTGGTTTCAACTTCTTGGCTATAACCAGGACAACCCTGAGACCGGCGCTGCTTATATATTCAAGATTTTCAAAATTAATGACAAAACAGCTTTCTCCTTCTTTAATGAAACCGTTAATCTGCTTTTCTAGCTCAGGTGCAGTAACGGCGTCCATTCTACCTTTCAGTGAAACAACTACGGCTTTTTCACCTTTCCCTATTACTATTTCCATTTTTATCCTTTCTGAAATTGTGTTGATGAAAACAAGGAAAACCAAAAGACGTAAGCTCTGTCAACCCTGTTAGATAGACTACATTAATGAGCCTGTTATGTATACACCATTGGTCATATAAAGACAACATCATATTTTGTTTTGGCAAGAATATATAAATTAGAATATGAAGTCAAAACCGGTTATTATACGGTCATTCTCACGCCATATACCAAAATATTTATCATTGTTGCCATCGAAAATCTCTCCTCCTATATTCCATTTCAGTTTTTCGTTTATTTGCCAGGTGATTTCCATACGATTAAATAACCCATCTCCTGACAAAGGAGAAATGTGTAACGTACTTATGTTCCAGGCGTCGTTAATGCCGGTATTTGTACTCAGGATAAAATCGTCATCCCATAACCTGGTATCTTTGGAGCTTATTAGATAATTATCATGGGATTGTTCTCTAATTTCTACTTCACCGGCATATTCAAGTGAAGCGGTAAAACTATTTAAGTGCATACGTTGAGCGACTGTATCCAGATTAACAATTACACCACCTATATAATTTAAATAGCTATCATCTTTTCTGCCTTCTGAAAATGAGACTAAGCCCTCCCCGTGTAACTCGACATTCTTACGAGTTATTGAAAAACCTGTTGAAAAATTATTGACTATCGGGTTCTGTTTGATGATTTTGAGGAAATCACCGATTAGCTGTGTTTCCAGGACGGGATAAACGCTTGGACCATGATAGGCAGAAAACATTAAATCTAAGCCTGCAAGGCTGGTTTTGTAATCAGCGTAGAAACCAAACTCGTCAAGTTTTTCATCCGGTTGTTCTTCAGAAACAGAGAAACTGTTAATGGGAGAGGTGTTGTTGTTTACGAGAGAATTTAAAAAATCAAGAACTTGCTGGGTATCCAGTCCGATAAATTGACTGAAGCTGGATAATGTAGAAGAGAATTCAGGAGTGGTGGATACCAATATACTACTATCAGGAAATGAGTCATGCTCGCCCAGCCATATGGAATTATTTACGGGTAATTTAGGTTCAGGAAATACCGGCAGAATGGAAAAAGAAAATGAGTAGTTCTCTTTTGTATAGTCAATAGTTGTCTGCCAGGTACCAAGTCGGCGGGGACGGGTAGGTTCGACAAGATCCCAGCGTCCGTATCTTTGTAACGGGCTGGTTAAGGGAAGGACAGCTAGGCCCTTGTTAATCTCCTTTTTCCCAACGGTTATGTCTATATTATCAAGATAATAAGTAAAATACAACTCATTCACTTCCAGGTATCTCCTATGGTGAGAATCGTCTTGAAAAAATTCGGAAAGGCCGGAATAGAGACTCTCCTTGGAACCGTACTCCGCCCAGATATTCAGCCCCATGTTCCAGGAGTCTGTGCCGGCGTTAGAATCCAGTATCATTCTCATCCCACCGTGTTTATGTTGTTGGTCATCGTCGGTAAAAGACCTATTTGGTTTCTCAAACCTATAATACCCCCTGGACTTTACACGAAGAGTTAGATTATCGGAAAATTTCTGGATTATTGAATTTTTTGAATGGGAGGCTTGTTTTATTTCTGTAATAGCCTCATCCAACCCGCTGAAAGGGTCTGCTTCATCTGCAAGGCAGTTATGGACGGAAAATGTCAAACAGAGAGAGGTGAGTAGGCAGGAGGCTAATTTCAATTTCATGTTATCCTTTTTCTCTATACATGATTTCAATAATCGATAAACGATTGGCAAGGATTTTAATGAGATTTTCATAGGCTTTAGCTGCCAGTCTGGGATGGAGGCGTCGAATTCTGTTGAAATCCTGGTCAGTAATTTCTACATAGCTGGTATCTACATCTGCGATCATATTCGATGACCTGGTCATACCTTCAAGCATGGATTCCATGCCGATTACCTCACCGTCCGCAAAAATGTTGTAGTCAACACGTTCGTTGGCATGTTCACTGACTCCGTAAGATCTAAAGCGGCCGTCCAAAATGATAAACATACTGTTTCCTTCATCCCACTCCTTAAACAGATGTTGGTCAGCTTTTATTGTGTCCTGGTGGCCAAGCAGGATGAGGCGTTTAATCTGCCATGGTTTTAAACCATGGAAAAACTCTGAGCCTTCGATTACTTCTTTGCGTAATCTGAGAGATATCATGTCCCAGAGAGTGAGGAAACGAGTGTTGGCAAGCAAGGCAGGGGTGATAAGCAAGTCTCCCAGCAAAGCAGCCATGATGACTATAGCTGATATACCACCGAATTGTTGGGTTGTCACAAAATTAGACATCAGGAGGATGCCAAATCCTGCCGCCATGGCTAGCGAAGTAGCACACACCGGTTCGATTTCTTTCTGTATGCAGTGCGCCATGGCTGCTCTTTGATCTTTCAGACGGCGCATCTCCATGTTGTACTGGGTCATCATATGGATAGTATCATCTACCGCAATACCAATAGCCAGAGCTGCCACCATCGCAGTTCCGATATTCAGAGGAATTCCCAGAAGACCCATTGCACCGAACTGGACTAATACTGGAAAAATATTGGGCAGTAAAGAAATAAAACCGGCCTTAATGTTCACAAATAATATGGACATTACGATAAAAATTATTGCCATCATCAGACCAATAGACTTTACCTGGCCATCAGTCATTTGATCTACGCCCTTTAGAAAAAGAATCGATTCACCGGTCTCAACAAAAGAAAAATGTTGACTGACCTCTTCGTGAACATAATTGTTTAAATCGTCCAACGCTGCTTGTAGATCTGTGGACGATGACAAGCTGTGGCGCACTATGATGTTAACCTGGTTGAAATCTGAGGTGATATAGCGAGACGTCTCATCGTCATGCATCATCATCAGATATTGGGAGATTTCTTCTTCTGTGTCGGGTATGGCATAGTAAGCGGGATTGGAATTGTGAAATTCTCTGTTCATCAGTTTTATCATATCCACGATTGATTCAGACTTGTCGAATAACGTGTGTCTTGCGATATACTCCTGGATAAGGTCGATTTTACGTAAGGCATCCGGGTTGGTAAACAGCCCTGGAATACTTGAATCAACCCGAATGAAAAAAGATTGGATCCCAGCCATATCTTTGCCCATTTCATTAGTCCTGGTCCGCACTGGTGAGTCTTTTTTAAATACTCCAATAGTATCGTTGGTAAAATTTACCCGGAATACACCGAATATCATGAGGGCACAAAAGGCCATGATGGAAAATACCAATATTTTTCTCTTTTTTTCAATTAGCCCGACTAAGATATTACTTAACATGCCAAAAAATGTCTTGCCGCATTTTGTTTTGTCTTCAGAACAAGATTTGCTTGGTCCTAAATAACGCAAGAATACCGGAGCAATCAATACTGTTATTAAGGGGTTTATAAACATGGCAAAACCACTGACCATGCCAAACTCTCTGAGCATTTCAATTTTATTGATAGAGACCGATAGAAAACCAAGGAATGTTGTAAGGGCTGTCAAAAATACTACAACTCCCATTTTGGAAATCATAAATTCTACTGCAAACAGCCGGTTGTTCTTTTGTTTCAACCCTTCAATATATTCGTTT
Organism: Candidatus Scalindua sp.; assembly: GCA_018670825.1. GTDB lineage: Bacteria > Planctomycetota > Brocadiia > Brocadiales > Scalinduaceae > Scalindua. The sequence goes on from JABHIW010000038.1 coordinate 14,183, forward strand.
ATAAGATGCATATCCTCAGTGGAACCTATAACCATGACCAACGGCGGCACCAGGACGGTAAGGATGTTTAATTTTATTCCAATAAAACCCATGAATCCGGCAGTACACAGAATACTGGTGCCGGCAGTTATTATCGGCAACATGCAACTGGATAATCGCCTGGTTATAAGAATGAAAACAATCAGAAGAACGGCTACTGCCATAGGGACTAAACTGATTTGGTCTTTGAACAACAACTCAGCAATCATGGTGCTGACATAAGGGGTACCCAGTTGAAAAATACGTTGGAATTCAGCTTCCAATGGCTGAATAAGTTTTTCTATCTCGTTTGTGAGATTTTTATGGAAATACTCATCTGGATTGTCTGAATCAAGGATGAGATTTATGGCTATACTATTACCATCCTGCGAGACAATATTATCTTTAAATATTGGATTTCTAATGGCTTTCTCTTTTGCCTCTTCAGCCTCTGCCTGGGACTCGGGAGCCCATGACAGCAGGGGAGCTATTCTCAGAATGCCGTTGCTGGATGCAAAATCATTTGAAGTGAAAAGGCTCTCAACTCTGTTGACGCCCTTAATCTCCTCCAGGGCAAAACAGAGTTCTTCCAATAATGCCAGTTTTTGAGGTGTAAATAGATCATCGTCATGGACATAGATAATTGCCAATTCATCATTGCCAAATTCATCAATAGTCTTATGATAGAAATCAACTTCAGCAGGGTCATCAATACGCATACCTGAAGTGGAGGGATCAAGTTCCAGGCGTAGGGCTCCAAAAACGGCGATACAACATATCAGACATATTATCAGGATTACTGCGAGGGGGTATTTAAGCGCCCATAACATTATTTTACGCATAAAGAAACTCTTTCTTGTTTAACATAAAACGAGTGGAACCAGGGAGCTTAAAATAAATAATCAATAGAAGATATCTGTACCAGTCGGAGTAACTGGATTATATCGGGATTTTCATTTTAAGTTTTCATAATAAATGAGATATGTCCGATTCTCCTCACCCTGTTCTCTCCTCGGAGGGGGGGTAATTTAAAATATAATTAACGTATTGAGCCCGCTTTGATGTTCTTTTCTGTAAAAACTTTATCATCAATGGGGATATTAACCTCGTAATCTACCACACCCATAAGTGTTTTGTGTCTCGCCTTTTTATTGTCCATGAGGACTTTCTTGGCCATCCAAGCAGTGCCGTGTACATTTATTAGGTCCTTTGACAGAGATTCTTTAATCATTTTTTTGTTTTTGCCAAAAAATTGTGTCTTAATGGTAAAATAGATGTCTTTACGTACCCATGATATGCGTTTTGCATATCCGGTGTTTTTGGCTATTTCTCGGGAAATTGGAATAATATCGATAACATAACAATCCTGTTCTTCCACAGTTTCTGAATCGATTAGTTCATAATTATAGTTATTCATATTATCCGCTTTTAAATCACCATAAGTAAAATCAGTACCCATAAAGTAATTGCCCTGGCCGGATTCCGCGAGGTTTTGAAGTTTCTTTAAGGCGGGCAAATATAACCATTGACGTGTAGTGTTATCAATTTCTTTACTCAGCAAGGCCGTATTCTTGATATCTGCAGGATCTCGAAATACCATGAGACTTTTTTTACCAGTGGAGTCTTTTTTTGAATAACTTTCAACGATTCTCTTCTTCTGCCTCTTCTTCTTATCAACCAGAATCATGACCGTTTTTATTCTGCTGCTATTCAGGCTATGCAAGTCCACTTGCTTTTGAATGATTTTGCGGCCGGAAAGCCTTTCTTCCGATGCTGATAAGACATGACATGACAATATAGTGGCAATAATGTAAATGCCTATGATGCTGAAAATATTCTTCTGTTGTGACGGAATTCCGGACTTAATAGTCATTTCCCACTCCTCCTGTTTATATATCTTTTTTGATAATATTTTTGATGTTCCTGGTAATAGTTTTATATGTAATTCCAGGAGGTTTTCCGAGAGTATACAATACCAGCATTTGACGCGATAAGCTTTCATTAAAATTGATAAGACTTTAATAATCTAATGTTGTTTTCTCTTGTAAAAACTGTACTGGTTAGCATTATTTGAGACAAATTTCATAAGGTAATACCGTTTCTCTATCTTCTCCATTGATATAACTACCATTTGGAAAATCACGATTGTTTACCAAACTCAATCTATTGACATTCATTATCTAATTTCTCCAAATAACTTTCGAGGATTTTTGCTGAATCCTGGAGAGCGGTTTTTTCAGGAGTTGAGATAGGAATTTCAAAGCACCGTTCAACACCATTTTTACCGACAATTACGGGAACGCTTATGCAGATATTTTCCAACCCGTAATATCCATCGATTAGCGATGAGACTGGAATAATGTGTCTCTTGTCGTAATATATGGTTTCGACAATTGTCTGGACGGCAACAGCTACGCCAAATTCAGTAGCACCTTTTTTCTGCTTGATATAATGTGCACTTTTTCGTGCCATCATGAAAAGATCATCCATCTCTTCTTTGTCATACTCAGGGAATGCCGTTAGTGGAATTCCGCCAATTGCCGCAAGCGACCATATTGGGACCATTGAATCTCCATGCTCACCAACAACGAATGTAGAGACATCGGTGGGATCAACGTTGTAGTGGAGGCTCAAACTGGACCTTAATCTCATCGAATCCAGTAAAGTACCTGCACCGATAACTTTACCAGCAGGAAGGCCTGAGAATTTAATTGCCAGTTGTGTAAGAATATCAACCGGATTTGATACAAGCAAAAGAATACAGTCATCGTTGTGTTCCATAACACTTGAAACTATAGATTTCAATATTGAATAGTTTGATTTTATCAAATCCAGTCTGGTTTGGCCGGGTTTCATTGCTGGTCCGGCAGTTATCACAACTATATCAGAGTTCTTACATGCACGGTAGTCTCCGGAGTATATTTTGGTTTTGGATGCTCCGGCTAATGCATTGGTTAAGTCTGCCATATCGCCAAGCGCTTTGGATTGGTTCCTGTTGATTAGTGCAATCTCGGATGCTATTCCACTTGTAAACAAACGGAATGCAAATGCTGAACCTACCGTTCCGGTACCTATTATGGATACTTTCATTTTTTTATTCTTTTAAAATGTCCAAGGCTTCTTCTTCACTGTTGGCTATTTTAAGCATCTGGGTGAATCCGGTCATATCAATTATATTTTCTACAAATGGATGAAGGTTTGTTAAAATCAAATTGCCTGCATGCGATTTTAGCTTTTTTATCATTAGAACAATTAGTCTAAGACCGCTACTTGAAATATATTCAAGTTCCTGCATATTTAATATGAATTTATTTACATCCTTATTTATCATAGGTATAATTTCGTTTTGCAGTTCTGGTGAATTGGTTGCATTCAGACGGTCCTTAAGATATATGACAACAACATCATCGATTTTTTTGAACTCCATCGGCGTATATCCTTTTTTAAGTTTGTTAAGGTGCTTATCAAAATCAGACACTATAATAGTATCAGTTACCCAACAAGTTTAACAACCTTTAATATCATCAGTACTTCTTGCTTGAATTCAGGCATGATTATACCCTCACATTAACCCTTTATCTGTTTCGTAACGCTTATAACATTTCTGTCTATGTGGCGCTTATAGGAAACTTTATCCATCAGTTTGCAGACCAGATGAATTCCTAAACCACCAATTTCTCGATCCTCTAGTGAAAGTTCTGTATCAGGTTTTTTAGCTTCTAACGGATTGAATGGGACGCCGTCATCCTTAATAGTTAAAGACAAGCGATCCACCAAAAATTCCAATTCAATTATTATCTCATGTTCGATATTGTCTTTATAAGCGTAGGAGATAATATTGTTCAAGAGTTCGTCAAAGACTATATTTACTTTCTGGCATAGTGTTTTTGGAATTCCGCAATGTTCTGCGAAAGTATTAAAGCGTTGGTTAACTTTGTCTATTTCTGATACGTTGTTTCTTATTGTTATCGTGAGATTTTGTGCTGATATTCCTGATGTCTGACCGTGAAACTCTATGGCCAAGATTGTAATATCATCTGACTGTTCAGCATCACCTGCAAAGAGTTTTACCTCCTTTATTGTAGTGTTAACTATGTCCTCAACAGATGCGAACTTGCGTGATGATAAAAGCCCTGTCAAACGTGTCTCCGAAAAAAGGTTCTTATCAGGGTCCATTGCCTCTGTAACACCGTCAGTAAACAACAACAACACGTCGCCTTTTTTCAAGATAGCTTTGTCCTCCTTATAAGCAATACCACCTACAGCGCCAATTACAGGGCCGTGACGATTATCCATACATTCGATAGAGTTATTATTCCTCTTGATATAAGGTGGATTGTGGCCTGCATTTGAGTAAACCATCTCTCCGGTTTTCGTATTAAGAATTCCGATGAATACGGTGACAAACATGCATGAATTATTATTCTGGCTAAGCTCTTCATTCGCCTGAGTTAGAATACTGGCAGGGGACGTGTCATTTGAAGAGCTGGATTTAATTAACGTCTTTGTAACAGCCATGAACAAAGCTGCTGGAACTCCCTTGCCGGAAACGTCTCCAACACAAAAGCATAGTTGCTCATCATTGATAAAAAAGAAATCATAAAGATCGCCACCCACTTCACGAGCTGGCTGCAAATCAGCATATATTTCAAACTCCTTACGGTCTGGAAAAGGAGGAAACACCAGTGGTAGCATACTCATTTGAATTTCATGGCCAACGCTTAGCTCTCCTTCCATACGTTCATTTTGTGATTTTATTATTTGGTATGCTTCCTGCAACTGTTTTTCCATTTTTCTACGATCGGTGATGTCATCGAATGTACTGACAAACCCACCATTGGGTAATGGGCCTCCAAACACTTCTATCACAGTACCATTGTCTCGAACTCGTTCGAAACTATGTTTTATAAACTGTTTTGCAATGTCAACCAGTTTTCTCAGGGCCTCTTCAGAATATTCTGTACCAAACTCTCCTCGTTTCAAGTCGAAGCGCATTAGATCTTCAAAAGAGGAACCCGGTTGTGTCAACTCTGCCGGTACATCCCGAATCTCTCTGAACCGTTGATTGCAGATAATTAATCGAAGTTGTTTATCATAAGCTACCAACCCTTGGGAGATACTGTGCAGTACTGCCTCAATCAGTGCTGATTTATCTTCCACCTCCTTTTTCTTCTCTCCCAACTCTGATGTTCTCTCTTTGACACGTTCTTCCAGCTTGTCCCGGGCCTTGATTAATGTTCGGTTCGTGCTTTCTCCGGATACCAATGTAAACAGGGTTGTTCCCACAAACAAAAATAATGTAACTCCCAGAATAATCGTGATCGTCAGACGTATAGTGTGATATGTAGATAAGGCATCTTCCACGTCTATTTCAACTGTCAATCCTGCATCGAGATGATTTTCCCAGAGCCAGGCACCAAATACAGAAACTCCACGATAATCGCGATATCCCTGCATATTTATCTCAATTTTATTGTAATCCCCCGGAGATATTTCTGTTCTTATCCCTGATAGGCCCTTTATCGCTCTTGAGGCCATAAGTGTTAGTGGCTGTTTCGACCTTGGAACACTGGATTGGTACCCTTCCACCATGTTTCCACCAGGGTCTCGAATTTCGACATTCAAAATACTTGATTGGTCCGGTTTGAGTAGTCCTATTTGTATTAAATGATCTTTAAACCGGCTCTTCGATAAAAGCCTGCCATTACGATCAAAAGCATAACTTTCACCGGTTTCTCCCAATCGGGAGAATTGCATTATCTTTGAAAATTCATCTGCGGGATCCATACTTCGGGCGATAACAGCTATAGTTTCGCCATCTGCTTTTTGAACCGGTGAAACAAAAAACATGGCTGGGGTATTTTTGTCAATTTTTTTATGAGGAAAATTGTCAGAGTTTACATCAGGGAAGATAGGAGGTATGAACATTGCTTCCCCCTGAAAAGCTTTCTTGATCAAATCTGGTCTTTGAATAGCTATGAAATTACGGTGACCTATATTTGAATCAAATTTTGAAGCAATGCTGATATACTCCGGGTTGATGATGAAAAACTCAATTTCCCCGAGTTGGTCCCTTTTCCTGTCAAAAAATTCACGTGCTTCGGATTGCGTACTTGAGGTCTTCAATACATTACTATCCAACGATTCGGCTAATAAATGTTCTGTGATTGCAACAAGCTCTTGATTACGTCCTAATTGCTCAATAAAATTTTTCTGATGATTCACCCAGTTATCAAGCCGTTCCGATGTACTTTTCAGAATAGTTTCCAAATTGGTTTGTATATCATACAATACTTCTTTCTTGTTGTGCTTCATTGCGAACCAACTGCTAAATGAGATAGCAGTGACGATGAAGCTCAAGGTAATTATAGTCAGCATCCTGAATCGCCGTGATCCGTATTGAAGTACAATAGCGTCCTCTTTGGAATACTTCATCAAGTACCGGATCAAAAAGAAGAGCGCAATAAATATTACAACACTACCTGCTATCAATTGCCATAAAGATGTCAAAGTGGATTTTTTAGCCTTGGCATGTTCCAGTTCAACAGGAATCCATTTCTGGCGAATGCTTTTCATATCTTCCTGGGAAATGGAATCCAACCCTTTGTTCAATATTGTAACCAATTCTGGCCAATCAGAACGCACACCGGTTGCTAAATGAAAATTAGTCTGAAACCCGAGACCACTATCCCCGGCAACTTTAAGGTTTCCAAGATTCTTCTCCTGGATCAGGTAACTAATGACTCCCAGATCTCCAACGTAGGCATCTACCCGGCCTGTGGCGACTGCACTCAGTCCGGCCAGAGGTGTTTCAACAAGTTGTATAGGCAAATCCGGGAATTGATTCTGCACCAGTTCAACAACGGCATAACCGTTTGCCATAGCAACCTTGTCATCGATAATGTCTTTCAGGCTTTCAACGTGCCTGAATTGTTTTCGTGTGGCAATTACATAGGATTGAGTTGCAAATGAGTTGGTAAACGCCAGATACTTACTACGATCAAGTGTCATAGAACAAATTGAAATAAGATCCAACGTGTGCTCCCGTGCACCTGTCAGCACCTGTTCCCAACTAAGACCTTGTTGCCTCTCCAAAGTAATACCAAGACGCTCACCTAACAACTTAAGTATGTCTGCGGCTATCCCCTGGTGCTTACCTTTATCATCTACAAAATCAAAAGGCGGCCAGGCAGGATCTACACCAAAACGAATAACCTGATGCTCATCCAACCATATCTTTTCCTTCTCAGACAATTTTATTCTCGGTTTAAGGTCTTTAGAATAAGAGAACATAATCCATTTGCTGAAGATTTGAGCATATGTCCCGTCGGCTTTTATTGTGTCAAGAACGTTCTGCCACTCTTTAATTACTGTATCGGGAGTGCTTTTGCTGAATGCTATGTACATGTAATCTTTTTGTACTGCATAAACTTTTTCTATCTTGTCCTCAAGCCCGACTTTTCTGGCCATATGCTTGCCGGTGAGTTCATTAATAATCCATAGATCTATCTTGCCTTCTGCAAGTTTTTTTACGTTGAGTTTGTTATCAAGTTCTGAGTTAAGATTATTAAATCCTTTCTTTTTTAATAAAAGCTCTCCAAAATCATCCTTATAGACGCCTATGCTTTTAACTTTTCTTGCGTCATCCATACTGGATATTGAAATACCTGAACCTTTTTTTGCGAAAAATACGGTGTTGTTTGGCACTAATGGCCCTACCCATTTGAAAAGATCTTCGCGCATCGGAGATCTTGTTGTTGAAAAAAGAATGATATTGTTCTCTTCCTGCAAAAGATTGTAACCTTGCATCCATGGCAGAACTTCTAATTTGTCCGGATGATTGACCTTTTTGAGAATTTCACGCACAATTTCGGTTGAAATGCCACTTATCTTCTCATTATCAGTAAAATTATATGGGGGGAACTCTTCCGTCAAAATCCTGAATGTCAAATGATTCTCAGTCGGTGATTTCTCGACTAACTTTGAGGTGCCTGCAGTTGTTCCATTTTCATTAATAGAGCCGAAGCACTCGCTTGCTAAAAGTGCGATGATAAATAAAAATTGAAAAACAAGTTGAATGCGGTTAGATGTTAAAAGAAATTTCATATAATTAAATAATCGTAATTTGTATTCACCTTATTGCCGTCTAACGGAAATAAGATAAAAGATTTAATGCCTAGAGTACCAGAGTACCGAGGCTATACTGGCAGGCTAGAAAACGCTAAGTGATTATATTCCAAATATTTCGGTTTCACAATCACTTTCTGCAACACTTCCTCTGGTTTATGTTTCATAGTATTTTTCAACTACACCTTTAAAAATGATATTTTTTTTATTCAATCATTTTATGAAAAAGAAACTAAATGACTGATCTCTTTTGGTACCTCTCATATTTTTTACCGTTACACCTTTCATGCTGATAGGTTTCATAAGTGTAGACTTTATATAAAAAATTGTATTCCTATGGCTCTTATAATAAAATGCTTTTATCGCGTATTTAATTCATAATATTTATTATGAAAAATCCATGATTAATATAAACAGGTTTGTAACACCATATATTCTTACTGTCTTGTATCTTCTTTTAACAATAACTTCCAGTGCCGAGGAATTGTTTTACTCATTAAAGGAAGCTGGTTACGGGATGTTGACTGGCCAGATACAACATCTTTCTATGGGGAGGATCCATGGAGGGTTTGACGCTATTGGGTCTCCATTAGGCAGAGACGCCCATTCCGGTTCATTAGCGGTAACCGGTAATTATCTGAGCCCTGAATTTCAGGATTTTACACTTGCTTCGCATTATGTATACCAGTTACGAAATGAAATTAGAAAGAGACGTAGGGCGAGGCTTTAGCCTTTCGCTGATTGTACGAAAGCAAACCTAAAGGATTGCCCTACGAATAAAGCCTATAAATATTTATTTTAAAGCGCCTAAAACCATTTTGATATCGGTATATATGCCATAGAGATCTACTCGCGATGGGGTTTTGAAGGGGACAGTAATCAAGCGCACAATCTCTCAAACAACGCTTTTATCAGTTATGACTTTAAACGTTTCGGTCTTAAAGATACTAAGATAACCATTGGTCGGCAGAGTTTAGACCTCAATTTAATAGCTAATTATAATATCCATCAGGAAGATCAGGCATTTGAAGCTATAGTATTTGAGACCAAAGCTATAGACAAACTGGCCATTACTACGGGACATTTAGAAAAAATCAGCAGTTGAACGTCACGATACAACGTGCATGAGGGCAGCACATCTAACCATTTTATCTCGATTGAAAATGTAGAAAAAGTTTCCTATTCAACAAATGGTTTAAGTTTATAGAGACTGAGTATTCTGGTATTCCTATATACGGTTTTGTCTGTATATGACTATTTTGGCCACGATCTATATAATACACTTGGTGGAAAAATAGATTATACTCTTAACCCAGGTTCTAAGTTACCGTTAATACCCAGATTGCATTTTATAAAGCAGTGGGATGTTGGCAGATTCAAGAAAAGGATCGGAACCGTTGTAAAAGCAAACGCATTTCAAACAAGCCTGAAGATGGCATTTAAAGGTTTTAGCGTTGAACCCGGAATATTTAATCTTTGAGATTGATCTCGGTTTTGAAGGAGGGAGTTTATCTTATTTTCTTGAAAGTTCGTAGGGTTGAGGAAAAAATAGTTTGTATTTTTTATGCCGTCATACTGAGCAGAGTACAGATCTTCCTTGTGATGGATGCAGTAGGGAATTTAATTTGATTTACTCTCGTGATATCACAGAAAGCGCTTACCTAAAGATAACGCGTGGTAATGTTGAATATCACAATCATGATACTCTCGAAGATGGATGGTTGAACGAGTACCGATTCATCCTCGGCTACCGATTCTAGATGAGATGATAGGTGATTATTTTTTTGGCGATTTTATAGGGATCGTAAAATAATTTAAAGTTTGAACATAAATAACGGTATTGTTGAGGTGATTTAGCTGTCCCCACTCCCTCTATTAAAACCATAAATATTGTTTTCTGTTAATGGGCCTAATCGATCGGCAGATCATGGAATGTACCCTGTTTCTCCTTTATGTTTTCTTTTGTTATTAGCAAAGTTTTCGTATCATCAATCATGGCCCTTTATATTGCAAGGCCAGCATGGTAATGTCATCGGATTGAGGAGCTTCATTTGAAAAGATTTTTATCTTTTCCATAAGACCGTGGACCTTTTCTTCAATCGTTTCATCAAGCATGGTGTTCATGTCTTCCAGCAACCTTTCATCCGAAAAGAAATCATTTGTTTCGTTCATTGCTTCCGTGACCCCATCGGTGTACATGAAAACGGTGTCACCGGGCTTTATAAACATTTTTTCCAACTTGAACTCAACGTTTTCCATTGCACCCACAATTACACCCTGACTCCTTCTCATATATTTTGCCTTTTTCCCCTGGCGAATGAACAGTGGCAAGTTGTGTCCGCAATTAACATATAACATTTCCCCTGTTTTTAGATCCAGGGTTCCGAAAAATATAGTCACAAACATTGCCGAATCATTGTTCTGGCTGAGATCATCGTTGACTCTATTCATGATTTCATCAGGCGTAAGGCCCTTGGTAGATGCTGCCTTAATAAGGGTTTTGGTTACTGCCATAAACAGGGCAGCCGGGACCCCCTTGCCGGAAACATCTCCAATGACAAAGCAGAAAATATCGTCATCCATAAAGAAAAAATCATAAAAATCCCCTCCAACCTCCCTTGCCGGTTCAATAGTGGCAAATATATTCAATTCATGTCTATGGGGAAACGGTGGGAATATTTTTGGCAGAATTTCCATCTGTATTTGACGTGCTATCGTCAACTCACTCTCCGCCTTCTCTTTAACAGCAGTAGTTTCTGTTAATTCCTTAATATATTTTTTTAGAGAATCTTCCATATATAAAAATGACTCTGCAAGTTCTCCAAGCTCATTCTTTGATTTCTCAGGAAGAAGCTTAATATCCGCGCGCATGTCTTCAGGTGTTGAAAAATCGTGAGTTACAAGCTCCTTTGCATGTTCGGTTAATCTGTTAAGCGGTCGGGAGATCATATTCCCAAATAAATATGCTATTGTTACGGCCAACAAAAAAACTGCAAACATCAGGGAGAGTTGCTTAATAACTGCAGTCCTGATATGGGCGTTTATAATTTCTTTGTCCATCCCCACGTGGACGTGACCAACCACTCCGGCCAGTATAGGAGAAGCGATATCTATGATCTTTCCTATTTCGCTTATATCGACATGCATGATTTCGGTTTCTTCTTTTTCTTCTTTAACAATTTTTAAAACATCTTCAGGGATTTGTGGAACAAAGGTATGGGAGATAAACTCTCCTTCCGCGTCAACGACAAAAACGTAAGAGACTCCTGAAATCTCAATAAACTGGTCAACTATTGCCTGTACCGTAGAGGCGTCTCTGTAGAGAATCATTTCAACACTTGATCTGGCAATACTTTCTGAAATAGCCTTGCCTTTGCTCTTGTATTCCCTTGTAAGATGGTTATGGAGCTCCCAGACAGAAAGGGATGAGGTAGTCACTGCAATAAGGGCAAAGAGGGCAATGATTATTAATAGCATTTTTTTAAACAGTTTGGACATTTTCATTTGAATTTTCCTTCCCAGGATTTGAGAGGTACAAATCGATTCTGTTTAACTGTTGTGTAATAAACTTTATCCAAGCCATCATGTTTTTGCTGGCTAAAGGATATAGGTGTGTCTATCCCAATGTCAAAATCCTTTATGTCTTCAATTACATCTTTGAGTCTCGTCTTGTCGATGTTGTCATCCATCCTGGAAAGAATTTCAACGAGCATTTTAGCGTTTAGAAATCCTTCAAAACTGACAAAACTATACTTTACGGGTTTGTATGTTTCATCACAAATACCGACAGGCAGTACAGGGTTATATTTATCCATTACTTGTTTAAACTGTTTGACGGCAGGTAAGGATTCGTCCTCATAGCTCGGAACTACCTGAGAATTGACAAGATTATGGGTGTAATCATTTCCTGTTTGATTTGAAGTATTAATCAGCAGATTAAGGAGGTTTTCACTTCCCACAAAAGATACATTAGCAATAGGAACATTCATGCCGGCGTCTCTTGCATCCCTGATAAATGCAGCACACGCCTCATAAGCGCCAACGGAGATGATTGCATCAGGCTTCGCTTTTTTGAGAATATCTACCTGCTGCTTAAGACTATCTGAATACTTCGTACCCCTTCGATATGTCGTTTCTCCAACGATCTTAAGGTTATATTTTACCAAAGCCCTTTTAACTCCGTCCCACCCGCTTCTTCCATACGCATCAGCCTGGTAGAATATAGCAATTTTTTTCTTACCTATCTGTACAAAATTATCGACAAGGCCCTCCGTCTCACGTCTGTACGATGTTCTAAGATTATAGACATATTCATTATAAGGAAATTCCCTTTGGGGCTGTGCTCCGGTAAACGGAAAGAACAGATAGGTGTGCATGTTGCTATATTTTTTGAGAAGGGGCAATATTCTTGTTACCGTTGGAGTGCCGACATAGCCAAAAAGGAGCATCGCCTTGTCTCTTTCTACAAGGTCGATTGTGTTTTTGATTGCCGGTATGGGATTGTATCCGTCATTGTATGCTTTTAATACTATTCTTTTTCCATTGATTCCGCCACCTTCATTTATGTGTGCAAAGTACGCGACAGAACCCCTGAAAAGTTCAATCCCGAGCCCTTTCGACGGGCCTTTAAAGGCGGCTGACATACCAATAACAATATCGTCGGCATAGACATGGGATGAAAGTGAAAAAAACGCCAGCAGTAAAAATCTAAAGATCAATAAAGGTTTCATAGGTAGAAAGATATATCAAATTGTGCAAAGGAGTAAGTGCTTATTGCCCACCAGAAATTTATGAAATAAAGGATGTGCGGGCTTTGCCGGTCAGAGGTTAATATGTCTTTGCGGTACGATACTGCTTGCTACAAGGTAAGGGCATAATAGGGCAATGACTAGTAGAATTCAAGTTTTTTTCAAAAATTAATGTTTGGATGATATTGTGCCGGATTCAACTCAATTAGCAAGAATCACAGAGATTACATAAATCATTTTGCTTGACCTTACAAGTTTTATCAATATAATTAAAAAGTTTCTTGTCTTGACATCGGTAAATGTTGTTCTGTTCGCCGTATTTTGAGTATATTAAAGAGTAATATGTTGATTTAGTTAATTAACAATAGCGTGTTTTATAATTTGCAGAAAGTATTAGTTTATCAGACTATATAATTGAAAAGGAGGGTAAATATTATGGCATTGGATCCGACCAAACATGCGGATTGGGAAATAGCGGAAGATTCTGAAGCTGGGATGAAAACCGTTTATCAGCTGGCTGAGGAGTTGGGTATTGAGAAAGATGAACTGCTCCCTCACGGGCATTATGTGGGGAAGATTGATTTTAACAAGGCTATTAAACGACTTGGTAGTAAGCCGGATGGAAAATATGTAGATGTGACTGCTATTACACCAACTCCACTTGGTGAAGGAAAGTCTACTACAACTATGGGTCTGGTACAGGGTCTCGGAAAAAGAGGCAAAAAAGTTGTTGGTGCCATTCGTCAGCCATCTGGCGGGCCTACTATGAATATCAAGGGATCTGCTGCAGGCGGTGGACTTTCTCAATGCATACCGTTGACTCCTTTCTCTCTAGGACTGACAGGAGACATAAATGCAATAATGAACGCACACAACCTGGGTATGGTGGCACTTACATCCAGGATACAGCATGAGTATAACTACAACGACGCACAGCTAGCTAAAAGGAATCTAAAACGCCTTGATATTGATTCCAATAATATTAATTTCAAGTGGATAATAGATTTTTGTGCACAGTCGCTTCGGGAAATTAATATCGGTATAGGCGGTAAAATGGATGGGTTTATGATGCGGTCCGGATTTGCTATTGCCGTCTCTTCTGAGATTATGGCTATACTCTCAGTTGCACATGATCTGAAGG
>JABHIW010000054.1 GCA_018670825.1 Candidatus Scalindua sp.
CTCATCTACAAGATTAGACCCCTCGTTCTTCCGTGTCGTAGCCCTCCTGACATGCACCTCCTTTATCACTGCCTCAATATCAGGATACTCATCGAAAGCGTCTCTCAGGAAGGCAGCATAACCTAATCGATTAAAGAACTCCTCATCAAGCTCCCTAAACCTCCTTGGCCTTCTCTCCTCCTCCATCTCATAGATCGCATTTCTTTTCTCATGATACTCATTGTATAAGGTAGAGTCTCCGGATGCTTCCTGACGTACCAAACCCTTACATACAATATCATCAACCAACTGATGATCGTATTCAATTTCGAGAGTTTCAGTTTGTTCTTCCTGTAGATCAGTCATATTTCTCCTCATCCATACAGGAATCACATGCACTGGCACTCTTACCTTCTAGCCGTTGCAGGTAATCAGGTTCGTTGCCCATATATTCATCAATCTCTTCCGCATCTACAGACAATTTTACCATCTCTATATGAATAAACAGACTTGCCAATGTCGCTGCCTGACGATAGAATTCCTCAGGTGTTTTCTTAACAACAGACGTTGAAAATGCCTTTATCCATCTACCGATATGAGCATACAAAAATTTCTTCTTGCCGGAAATACAGGATTCCTGTTCCTCTTCGCTGTGGTTTTCTATTGCGTATGCAAGTTTGTAAGTCAAAAAATGTAGAAACTCTAATTCAACAGCCACATGGTCCCACCTGGTCGTGGTAGAGTCCTCTTCCATTTCAATCCCGTACGCCTTATACGTTCCGGATATATCAGCAAGATCCTGAGTCTGTTGCCAGATTTGAGAACCGCTGTAATACATCTCATAAGGAGGACAATCCATTGCAACGGTAGAAGCACCAAATGTAGCACGATAGCTCCACTCTAGATTTTCGACACTTGTGTCTTCCAGCCCTTTCTGAAACAGATCAAATGGTTCCAGCATTTTGTCATTGCCGCTAATCAATATGCAGCTTTTCACCTCTGCCATATACTCTTCATTACGAAGCATCTCCAAGGCCTCTTTAGTCGGCTCAAGAAGACACGTTGAAAGGAATTGATAGATCTGACTTGCTGCAAGCAAATCTTCTACACTTTCACTAGTTTTAATTACCATAACTTTCCTCTTATATTTTCTTCATCTTTTCCCACGTTGCACTAAGGGACGAGAGAGAGAAAAATAAATTCCAAAAACAAAGTAACTTATCGACTGCTACTACTGTTTTAATCTACCACTTTATGTTAGCAAAGTAATCCAGTATCGCCGGAGACTTCATATAACCGATAACATATTCATCCGTTGAAGAGCCAGCATTACCTTCATAAAACTTACCAGCCCTGAGCTGATAACACTCAAAACAATTGCGACAGATACCGTCGGCCTTCTTCCATCCCGGAAAATCACCCTTTACATGCGCTTCCGTATCGCTATCCATGTCTCCAGTGTTCAGCCAAAAATATGTAGTATCCTCACACAATGGACAAGGACTGTGGTATTTTGATTCCGCTACTTTTGCCGGTGTCAGATGGCTTAGCGCAGAGGTATCTTCAACAGCCATAATCCTCTTGTGCCATGCATCATCACCCTCTATCCAGTAAAAATCCGTGTAGTCCGGTTTACCAGTTTTAGTTTCCGGCGCAGGCGCATCATGGAACAAATGCCATTCAACATTACCGTTACGTCTTTGATGATAGTCCGGCTCATTTGTCGACTTAAAGGCCTCAAAGCTTGCAGCCCACTCCTCCTCTGCCATTACCTGCTTAGTTCCTGTAACACCGATACCCATAAAGATGAATATACTCAATACACATAGTATTTTCGGATATTTCATATCTCCAATTTCCTCCCTTTATCAGCTTTCAAGTTAATAGTGTAATTATGTGTTATTAATATGTGACCATTCGTTTTTCGTCACTCTCCCAAGTTGGCTCTTCTATCTTTATCCTGACCAACTCAGTACCGTCAGCAGCAAATCCAATCGCGGTATCATTATACACCTCAACCTTTTTGCCCATTACCTCTGACTCATAAATTTTCGGCCCTTCCTCTACCTCAAACCTGGATATCACGGTTTGGGTTGCTCTGAAAAGCGCCAAAACAGCCATCAGTGTCCTGGAAGGCGCAGCATACTTATCAAGAGCCTCATCTACACCCGGGCCGAACATCTGCCTTAAATAACTTCTTGGAGCCCATCTCGGTGGTATATAGTATATATTCGGCTCAGTACCAAACTGCGGATAAAGAGGCAATGCCACTCTATGTATATGAATCAACCAGTCCAGCGGGTTCTTAGGATCAGGCTTCTTATAATCACCAGTCAACAGCCCATTCATTCTTATCTTTCCCACGCAAGCCGCCATACAACGAGCCTCCATTCGCCTACCCTTTGTAACCGGATCCTTACCTTCTATCCTTGGATAACAAGCAATACATTTCTCAGACATTCTTGTTTCACCACGGTACATAGGCTTCTTATAAGGACACTGCTCTACGCATTTCCTGTATCCTCTGCAGCGTTTCTGATCTATCAGTACGATACCATCTTCTTTACGCTTGTATATAGCCTTCCTTGGACATGCCGCAAGACATGCAGGATAAGTACAATGATTACAAACTCTCTGGAGATAGAAAAACCATCTTTTGTGCTCAGGCAACTCAGAAGACTCCTTGTCCGCTCCTGATCCCATCTCATAGTTTGTCTTTTCACTAGCGGCAGTATCTTCGTATATATTAGGGAATCTCCACTCTTTATCATCCGGGATATAACCAACTGCTACCTGATTAAGCCCTTTTGTTTTTGCCAACTCAAAAATAGTATCACCGTTATAGAGTCCGTAAGGAGCAGTCGTTTCATTCTTCTCCTCTGGAGAGGTAAACCATTCCATAGGATTATTACCGTTATCCCACAACATCTGCAATATCTTCTGGTCCCAATGCTGAGGATATCCACCATAAGGCTTTGTTTCAACGTTATTCCACCACATATACTCCTGCCCTTTACTGTATGTCCAAGTACTCTTATGCGCCATCGTACAGGTCTGACATGCAATACACCTGTTTATATTGAAGACAGCAGCAAACTGATGCTCCGGTCTTGACTCAAAGTATGGGTACTCCATCGTTCTCCCAAGGTGCCAATTGTGAACAAGCGTCATAATATTCCTCCTATTATCTATTTAATTATTTGTCGTCTCGTTAAATTATCTATTTTGTATATGCTATTGGCTCTAAAGTTATTGGTCTCCATCTTATACTGACAGATTTAAGACCATTCCTATCGCCCTCTTCTCCATTCCATACTGCCATGTTAAAGAATGTTGATTGACCCGCTACAAACTGAACATCATTATTGTCCTGCGAAATCAAAGGCCGGTAAATCATAACATGCCATTTACCATCACTCCAGTACCCAGTACCATTAACATCCTGATGTGTCTGGGATGTTAGCGTACCAAATCCAATTGCATTCAGGTCTTCCACTGATCTGCCCCTTGGAGTCGAAAGCAATGACCCGGCAGCTATCCCGCCTGCCATGAGTGGAACGCTATCGTGTACTTTTTTGTTAAAATAATCAGGATGTGGATTAAAATCAAAATCAGTAAACATGTCAGGATACACATCTTCCATGTGCTCATAATTACCATCTGCATGTAAATCACGCTCCCAGTCGGCTTTCCAATGCCATATATTTACTGGTTTGCCCCTATCTCCCATCCTAGGACTGAAAGGAGTTCTTGGAGATATTTCCACAATGCCGATAGGGAACATAAAACCGACTGCGTCTCTGAACTGTTCATGCTTTATAGCCCTGTCATTCTTTGTTGCATCACTCCAAGTTACGTAAAAGAAAATTGTCTCTCCATTATGGATGCTACTGACCTCGACTTCAGGCACAGAGCCACCACCGTTTGGAAACGACCTATCCTGTATCTGCAAATCGACTTTGTATGAATCTGCTTTCGCAAGGGCTTCTGCTGCCCCATCCATATCAGTAACAACATACGTGGAGGTTAACCCTTCTTCAGTGGGTATATTCTCTTCTACTGTTGCTTCCTGCTCAAGGCTTTGTGAGAAAACCTCACCACTACATAAAAAGAACATCGCGACAAAAGCGCTTCCCAGGAAAACAGACTTTCGCATAAGGCCTCTCAACATGACTATTACCTCCACTAAAATTTTAAAATGAATTTTAAATTTATACAAAAAGAAATATCAGCAAACATTATAAGTCAATACAAGAAAAACTCAACATCAAAAAAGATAAAATTTGAAATTTTCAATAAAATGCAATAAAACCAGGGACACCTTAAAAAAAATGTGTCTATTTCAGTATATATTCCTTGAAATGAACATGATAAGCAGTGATGTATTGGAATGATTTCTTTAATGAAAATTGATGTCATATACCATATTACATTTACCACCTAAAGGTCTATAGTTTACGCTTCTCCCATCAAGAAAAAAACTAGCAACTATCTTGAAACTGACCCTGTTTCTTGTTGTGAAACAAGATCTAGTATACGTGAGCAATAAATGTGCCACATATCATTCATCATAAAGCACATATTAATGTCCATCATATAACACGAACATCTGCAAAGATATATGACAATAGAATAAAATGTTTATCACCTAAATATAATCTTTAATCTCTATAACAGGCCGGACATTATGTCATATTTACTCTGAACAGCAGAAATAAAATGACATAATGTCAAATATGAAAATAGTGTAACCGCTTTGTATCTAGTAACTTAATAAGCATGAATTAATTGTGCTTTTTTTCCAAATTCATATATCAATCTTCTCATTCACTCAGGATGCAAGGCAAACTTAGAAAGCTTAAAGAATGGAATATCAACTATTTATATTATCATTAGCTTCCTCTTCCTCTTGCATCCTCTTTAATTCTTCTTGTTTCCTCTTTAATTCTTCCTGCTTCTTCTTTAATTCTTCCTTATTTGATTCCTCTTCTCGCTTTTCCTCTTCTTCCAGTAAATTCATTTTTCTGTAGATGGTTCTAGGGGTAATACCCAATAATTTTGCAGTAACCTCCTTGTCTCCTTTTGACCTCTTCAGAGTTTCAATAATAATCTTTTGTTCAATCTCACGTAACGGCATTCCAAATGGTATAGAAAATTTTCTATCTTCAGACCTGCTGCCCGTAATATTCCCCGGAAGGTCCTTTTGCGTAATGATCCGATCTTGAGTTAAAACAACCGCCCTTTCAATTACATTTTTTATTTCACGCACATTACCCGGCCACTGATATCCCGTCATAATATCCAGAGCTTCCTCAGAAATCCCATCGACTCTCTTATTATTTTTCTTCTGATATATTTTAAGGAAATGACTTATCAATAGAGGAATATCTTCCCTTCTTTCTCTTAGCGGAGGGATATCTATGGTAATCACATTCAATCGGTAAAACAAATCTTCTCTGAATTTTTTTTGTACTATTGCATTTGCGAGATCAACATTAGTTGCTGAAATTATTCGTACGTTACTTTTTATAACACTTGTTCCTCCCAAACGTTCAAATTCACCCTCCTGTAAGACCCGGAGCAGTTTGACCTGTATGGATGGAGTTATCTCTCCTATTTCATCAAGAAACAATGTCCCATTATGAGCCAATTCGAAACGCCCTTCTTTCTGATTAGCGGCACCAGTAAACGCACCCTTTTCATAACCAAAAAGTTCAGATTCGAGAAGTGTATCCGGTAAAGCCGCACAGCTTACTTTTATAAATGGCTTATCCATTCTAACCCCTATACTATGAATAAGCGACGCTATGGCCTCTTTTCCGGTACCACTTTCACCTTGAATTAATACTGACGCCTGGCTTGGTGCAACTTGTTCCGCCAATTTTATAACATCGCACATTGCATCACTCTGCCCTATAATGTCTGCATGTTTATCGTGTTCGGAATGCGCAAGCTGTTCATGCAGATATTTATTCTCTACAACAAGAGCCTGTTTCTCCATAGCCTTTCTGATCATATTAGCAATTACAATTTTCTTGAAAGGTTTTGTAATAAAATCATAGGCACCATCTTTCATTGCTCCAACAGCCTTCTCGATTGTTCCGTGAGCTGTTATTAATATGACCTCTACTTCCGGTTTGATCAGCTTTGAAGCCTTAAGTAATCGAAGCCCATCCATCTTATGCATTTTCAGATCTGAAAGCATAACGTTAATTTTTTTTTCACGTAAAATATCTAACGCACTTTCACCGCTTTCGGCCAAAAAGACCTCATAGCCTTCTATTGAAAGTATTTTTGATAGTGCAAGTCTGATACTTTCCTGATCATCAACAATCAAAACTGTTTGTTTTGTTGAATTATTCAATTATTTCCTTTCCGCAATTTTCAATGGGAAAACTAATAATCATAGTTGTACCCTTATCAATTGCACTTTTACATATAATATCGCCACCATGCCCTTCTATGGTTTTCATTGTCAGAGCAAGACCCAAACCCGTGCCATTAGCTTTTGCGCTATAAAACGGATCAAAAACTCTTTGAATATCATCTTTGCTAATACCATCACCGGTATCTGTAATAGATACTTCAATACTATTACCTTTACGCTTTGTAGATATACTTACTTTGCCGCCTTCAGGCATCGCCTCAAAAGAGTTCTTCAGTATATTAAGAAACGCCTGTTTCATCTGGTTTATATCGAGTCGTATTCGTGGTAGATCAGGCGCATAGTGCTCCTTTAAAGAGATACCTCTCTGCACCCGTTCCTGATTAAAGAATTTTGAAAGCTCTATCAACACATCATTAATAGAGGCCGGCTTCGTTTCCAACCTTGGAAGTCTTGCATACCGTAGATATTCGTCACTCATTTCAGTTAACGTATCAACTTCACTTAGAATAGACTGGATCAGATTCGCTGCATCGCTTTTTTTATCTCCATTATTATTACCGATTTCATCATACAACAACTCCGTATTTAAACTAATTGAACTTAACGGATTTCTTATTTCATGGGCAACCTTTGCAGACATTTCACCAATAGTTGCGAGACGTTCAGAATGCAATAACTGCTGTTCC
>JABHIW010000036.1 GCA_018670825.1 Candidatus Scalindua sp.
AAAGGTTCTTTCATTGCTGTCCCCAGCCTGATTAGTAAGGAGTGTAGTAATACTGATTACGTCGGATTAGGTGATTCTGTGGAAGACGCATTAAAGGATTGCCTGAAGAGGATTAAAGGAGTGCCGTTAGGTCAGGTTATTCCTCAAGGTTAATCGGTTTTTAAAAGGCTTATGTACATGGATTGTTCTCATGTATGTAAGCCTTTTTCTGTTTACACCTCTTCTCGCTTTTTTTAAATAAACGCCTAAATCAATTCCGTTTAATTTCGTTAGCAAGGTATGCGATATTCTGAGAGAGAAGCAAGCTCCATCATTGAGCAATTTAAAAAAAGTTCAATAGATGATCTTGACATGTTATTTAACAGGGAAGCTTTGCCAGGATTTGAGGCGCTTGAAGGTGACACTGCGGGAGCAATTCTTGCTTTGAATCCTGAAAATCCCTGGTGGTTAAAATGTGTAATTAAGATCGCTTTTAAGAGTCCATTGGGACAGTGGATCGGCAAGAAGTTTATTACTCCTTTTAATGAAAGCAAAAAAGGTCATGGCATAAATCTGTTTAAAAGCAGATATTTCCCCCAATTTTTCCGATTTGATACCTATATTAAAAACGCATATGTTGACGATAAACCCTGTCTTGCCTTAGATTACAGGTCATATCATTTATTGATCTTCGGGTTGGTAGATGAGTTAAGAGAAATCAGAGAAGGAATCATTTTGGGGAGAGCGTATTATAAGTTCCCGTGGAGAAGGCAAATATGGTTTGTTGGGTATTTTGTCCTCTGTGTCTTAGACACGAATTTCCCCAGACAAAAAGCACCGATAACATGACACGAAAAAAAAAGTCACAGATTTTCACAGATGAACACTGAAGTTAAAAACAAAGGAAAGATATTGAGTGATTTAGGGATTGAAGAATTGCAGAAGAACGTATCATGATGTAAAGATTTTGTATTGTATTATTTAATAAGAATAATTATATGCGGGAACTCATTCTACAGAATAATTTGTATTAATGTGAAGAGGAAGAGCGCAGTTATTGAGCTATAAAATCGCAACAATGAGGGACTTTGTTGGAATCCGAAGCTTAAAATGCTTTTTTAGAAATGAGATGTTAGTACTCATAAGAAAAGAGGGCATTAAAATGAAAGATTATCAAAAAAAACTGAATGTTCTGATATTAGGTGCAGGATTCGGCGGTATATGTACTGCAAAGTATCTATTGAAACTTACCAAAAAAACCCCAAATATAAAAATTACCTTAATAGATGGGAATACTTATCATTTTTTTACTCCACTGTTACATGAAGTTGCAACTGCCTCTATCCACTCAGATCATATCAAAAGACCATTGCGTATGGTGTTTAAAGGAGAAGATGTAGAATTTCATCACGGCGAGATAGAGAAAATAGATTTGAAAAAAAAGACTGTGGAGATATGTACAAACTATAACAGTCGTGACAACCCTCCAAAATATGATTACTATACATACATTAATAAGGCAGATTTTATTTCAGACAGAAGAGAGAGATTTCGATACGACTACCTGGTACTTGCAATGGGAAGCGACCCGAACTTTTATGGTGTTACCGGTGCAGATAAACATTCATATACCTTGAGTAGTATAAAAACTTCAGAAGAAATTAAGGCACGGATACTTGAATGCTTTGAACTGGCAAATCAAACAAATAATCTGCAACTCAAAAAAGAACTTTTAACTTTTGTTGTTATAGGTGCCGGTGCTACCGGAACAGAATACTTGGTGGAGCTACATGATCTATGTAAAAATGTTTTAGCAGAAGAATTTGAATTCGTAAAGTTTAACCGCGACTGTCGAATCATACTGATAGAAGCTATGGATCAGATATTGCCTAATATGGACCCATACCTGGTAAAGTATGCAATGAAACATCTTCAAGACATGGAAATAGAGATCATGACCTCAACGAAAGTTACAAAAATAACAGATTGCACCATTGAATTAAATGGAAAGATTTTTATCCCCACACACAACGTTCTATGGGCTGCAGGAGTAAAAGCCAATGATTTAGTAGCAAGTTTACCTCTTAAAGAAAATTCAGATGGCCGGGTAAAAGTAAATTCTTTTTTACAGGCAATAGATAGGTCTGAAGTTTTTGCCTTAGGAGATAATGCCTGTTTTATGCCGAAAGAGGGAGAGAACCCGTTAATGCAGACGGCACAGGTTGCAGTACAGGAATCCAAGACCGTTGCCATGAATATTGTAAAGCACTTTAGTGGAAAAAAGCTTCATCATTTCAAGTATGTATTTCTGGGCTCTACAGTATCACTTGGCGAAAGGAAAGGTGTAGCAAATTTAATTGGTAAATTTGAATTAAAAGGTTTCTCTGCCTGGTTTAGCTGGAAGCTTACTTATTTAAGACATTTGCTGGTTATTGAAAAGCTGTCACGTGCATTATGGGACTGGTCCTTTGACCTGCTCTATAACAGGCAGATGGCACGTTTCAAGCTTCATTAATAACTATAGGTAAATATCTTTTGCTCGTACAATGAGTGTTTATATTATATTTTAAACAGAATCTGAAAGGAGCTGTGTATGAGAAGAATCAGTCAAGTATTTATAGTTGCACTTTGTACGTTCGTTGTTACCACAGGAGTTATAACTTGTAGTTTGAACGGCAGTAAGGTATTTGGAGATGAGAACAGGTTAGTGGCAGCAGAGAGTATTCATATTAGTAAGTCTACACCTACCCGCTCTCTAATGCAATTGATCAGTGCCCATACTTCCAGGATCTTGGAAGCGATAATGGTTGGTGATTTTCATGCAGTTGCCCGAGAGGCCAATGCGGTTGCTGAAAATAGTGAAATTGTTATGGAGATGTTCTTTTCCGCAGAAGGAGAGGCTGGTGAATGGTATAAAGGAGCCGGTGGCGATGCAAAAGCTGCTACGGAGATGAAGACTGAGTTTGAAAAATATCTGAGAATCACTATTGATTCCTCAAGAAATATCGCTGAAACCGCCGGTAAGAAGGATATCGTGGAAACCTATAAAAGTTTAGATGAAATGATGCAAAAGGCATGTTTTGCCTGCCATGCTGTTTCTCGAGATCCATGGCCGGACTGGCCGGAGTGGATGAAGCAGGCTGGAGGTTAGTTTGTGTTTGATAATGCATGTACATTACTTGAGATGAGATTGTCTTTTAAAGTTCAAGGAGTTATAATCTTTTTCGGAGAATAAGGAATGTCGAATGATAAAGCGCTGTTTTGTAAGTTAAATAAGTCTGAGGATGTAGAGCCGGATTCACCGGTGGCTAAAAAACATGTGCCCGTTATTACGGTGCCACCAGTTTTAAAGGCCGGTGAGTTTTACGATGTAAAAATTACGGTCGGAGAAATTGAACATCCGAATGAAAATGAACATTTTATACAATGGATTGAATTTTATGTAGGCAATGTATATCTTGGCAGATTTGATTTTGCACCGGTAATGACAAGGCCGGAGGTGACAATTCCTCTAAAGCTGGGTCATCATGGACTCGATTCTACACTAAGGGCGATAAGCCGTTGCAATCTACACGGTCTATGGGAAGGTAAGGTCCAGGTAAAGACGGAATAATTAGGTTGCT
>JABHIW010000035.1 GCA_018670825.1 Candidatus Scalindua sp.
CTAATGTCGTTAATGCCTCCCCTCTGCAAATAATTTCTCCTACATGGACAGGCACGGCTGGACTAACGGTAGATGGCAATTCCATAACGAAGAATACTGCCACCGGATGGGGTAATAGCGGAGCCGCTTCACAGGAGAGTTTCACCGGAGACGGTGGTGTTGAATTTGTGGCAGCCCAGGTAAACAAATACCTGGTAGGCGGATTATCCTCTTCCAATCCGGATGCCGGTTACACCTCTATAGAATACGCCATTCTTCCATATGGTAATGGATCATTACACGTATACGAAAAAGGGGTAGATAAAGGAAGTTTTGGATCTTATCAGGTCGGGGACCGTTTCAGTGTTGAACGGGCTGGCAGTACTATTGTTTACAAGAAAAATGATGTTATTTTCTATACCAGTTTAACTCCTACTGATGCAGCCTTGCTGGCTGACTTTGCCATCTATGATAGCGGTGCAAAGATTAGTAATATTATATTTATTGGCCTCACTCCCGGAGTACCCGGTGGCATTGCGGATTGCAGTGCGACTGCTGGCAACACAGAGGTGAGCCTGACCTGGACAGCGCCGCCAAATAACCGCTCGCCTATTACGGAGTATGAGGTGCAGTATGGAACGGTTGCAAGCAGTAACTTTGGAACTATTTCCACTGATGATGCTGTCCCGGGAGCCACAATCACTGGGCTTACCAATGGTACGGCGTATCAATTCAGGGTTGTTGCAAAGAACTCATTAGGGACAGGCCCGGTTTCTAATGTCGTTAATTCCTCTCCTCTGCAAATAACTTCTCCTACATGGACAGGTACGGTTGGACTAACGGTAGATGGCAATTCCATAACGAAGAATACTGCCACCGGATGGGGTAATAGCGGAGTCGCTTCACAGGAGAGTTTCACCGGAGACGGTGGTGTAGGATTTGAGGCGGCCCAGGTAAACAAATACCTAGTAGGTGGATTATCCTCTTCCAATACGGATACCGGTTACAAATCTATAGAATACGCCATTCTTCCCTATAATAATGGATCATTACACGTATACGAAAAAGGGGTAGATAAAGGAAGTTTTGGATCTTATCAGATCGGAGACCGTTTCAGTGTTGAACGGGTTGGCAGTACTATTGTTTACAAGAAGAATGATGTTATTTTCTATACCAGTTTAACGCCTACTGATGCAGCCTTGCTGGCTGACTTTGCCATCTATAGTAACGGTGGAAAGATCAGTAATATACGATTTATTGGTATTACTCCTGCCGTACCAGATGCCATTGCGGATTGCAGTGCTGTTGCCGTTAATACCACGGTTAACCTGACCTGGACAGCACCGGTAAGTAATTTTTCAACGATTACGGAGTATGAGGTACAGTATGGCACGGTTGCCGGTGGCAACTTTGATACCATTTTCACTGATGATGCTGTTTCAGGAGCTGCAATCACAGGACTTACTAATGGTACGGTATATCAATTCAGGGTTGTAGCAAAGAACGCCGTAGGTTCCGGACCGGTTTCTAATGTCGTAACTACAGGAAGCTTTGATGTTACAGGAACATGGATTATTTCACTAACAGATAATTGGGTTGATCCCGGTAATGCCGGTTGTCCTCCTTTAGATGATGATACAGATTTTATTGTTATAAATCAGACTGAAAATGGCATTACGATGGTTGACTCTGAAGGAATATCGTATCTGCCTTATGTTAGTGGTCAAACATATACTTTCACTGCATCAAAAACAGAATCAGGTACAACAATTACTATATCTATGAATTTTACTCTTAGCACCAGTACTACCGGTGCCGGTACTTATGCCTGGTCTGTTACCGATGGCACGTATACCTGTAATGGAGGTGCTACTATCTCTGCTACTAAGGCCCAGCCTGGTAGGCTTTTGTGGGAATTTGAAACAGGAAATGCTGTCTATTCTTGTCCAGCTATTGGTGCAGATGGTACGATATATGTCGGTTCATGGTATAAGTTTTATGCAATTAACCCTGATGGAACTGAGAAGTGGCAATTTCAAACGGATAACTTACAATATATATATTCTTCTCCAGTAATAGGTGCAGATGGTACGATATATGTCGGGTCAAACAGTCGAAAGCTTTATGCCATTAATCCTGATGGAACAAAAAAATGGGAATTTCTAACGGGAAGTGATGTCCAATCTTCTGCTGCAATAGGAACAGATGGCACGATATATGTCGGGTCGGGTGATCATAAGCTTTATGCCATTAACCCTGATGGAACAAAAAAATGGGAGTTTATAACAGGGCTTACAGTCAATTCTTCCCCGGCAATAGGTGCAGATGGCACGATATATGTCGGGTCAGGTGATCGTAAGCTATATGCAATTAACTCCAACGGAACGAAGAAATGGGAATTTCCAACGGGAGACTATATCCTTTCTTCTCCGGCAATAGGTACAGATGGTATGATATATGTTGGATCTACTGATCATAAGCTTTATGCAATTAACCCTGATGGAACAAAAAAATGGGAGTTTATGACAGGGCACGATGTCAATTCTTCTCCGGCAATCGGTGCAGATGGCACGATATACGTGGGATCTGCTGATCAAAAACTCTATGCGATTAACCATGATGGAACAAAAAAATGGGAATACATGACGAGAGGTAGAATATACTCTTCCCCGGCAATCGGTGCAGATGGCACGATATTTGTTGGATCAGCTGATCAAAATCTTTATGCAATTAACCCTGATGGAACAAAAAAATGGGAATTTCTGACTGGATACATTGGATTGTCTTCTCCAACTATAAGTACAAATGGAACTGTATACATAGGGACTCAAGGTAGCATAGATAAAATTTATGCTATTCACTCAGACTCCAGTAGTCTTGCGAATAGTTCCTGGCCTAAGTTTCATCACAATGTAAAACAAACGGGAAATACTCAAGTTAACTTCAGCTATACCATAGACAGGTTTGCACAGAGTTCTGCTTCTTCTACTTTCACCGATGAATTTAATGATGGTGATGTAGCACCAGGCGGTCCATCCGGACCATCAACATACATTGTAACCATCCCATTCTCTTCCGGTGCGGAGAGTGGCAACCTACTGAATTTAAATAGCAATGATGCAGGTACTTATACCGGTGTTGATGATGATTTTATCGGTGCAGCTCTGTGGGACCCCGGGTATGACTTTGACTCCGGGCTGGGTGGAAGTGTAGAAGGTAAGTTCAGATTTACCGGAGAAATTACAAAGAATACAGGATTTAAGGTCTCAATTTCCACTTACGACTATAATGGTAAACCGGATTTTATTGAAGACGTAAGTCTGAGTATAAAACAAGTGTCTGATAAAATGACCTATGCGTACTTTGAGTCATCCTTAAACGGTGAAGAGGCAGAAATAAGTAAGTTTGATGTAACTGACTCACTAATCGGCATCACAGACCTGACGTTGAGATTGGACATAAATAGTGCAAACAGAGTAGCCTCGTCCCTTGATTTCGGAAGTAACGGTATTTTAGATAAGACGATGGATGGCAGCCACGACCTTACGTTTGCAGCAGGGTCGATTTATACCGGTTACTTCGGTGCATGGAAGAGTTTGTTATCAGGGCTGGTTTGTGAAACACCGTCCGGAATTACGATCCCCGCAAATGATCCTGACGGTGATTATACCGTAAGCTGGGGTGCATCAAGTACGGATGGAGTTACCTATGTTCTGGAAGAGGCAACAGATTCAAACTTTACCGTTGATTTAAGAACCGCATATACAGGAATCGATACCAGTGCGGACATAACCGGCAGAAATCAAAACCAGACATATTACTATCGGGTAAAGGCAACAAAGAGCGGTTATCGTGGCAGCGCCTGGAAAAAGGGGTTGAACAACTGTACTATTTCTCAGAGTCCTTGACCACCGGTATAGCAGGAAGTCCTTGAAGCTCCACCCCGTTAGGAGTACTAGTCCTGAGTATTGTCTGACCATTATATCTTCTTGAAGCTTCTAGAACTTACATCGCTCAAACCGCTCAACAAATAGACCTGATCCACTCTACAGCAACCAACATTCATAACATCATGACCAACCTCTCTTTCGAGAAGATCCCAGTATTGGATTCCTCTCGAAAGAGAGGACTGTCGTCATACCAGAAATCCAATAGTACGAATCTTTTAATTCACGCAAGTAAACATTTTTTCTCATTGATCGGCATAGACTATTTAGTCACACCAGAAACGTTTTGTCACTTTACATGGCATACCAAAATTACATTTCCGGAAATTTGTGAGGCAATTTATATATAGACTTTAAATTTATAGTGTAGTATCATAAATGTAAAATTAAGTACCAAATTTAAATTAAATTGTACAAAATATATAATGATCTGATGTACTGAGGCCCATGTTTCTGCCAGAGGTTGCAACTTTTTATGGAGATTGAGATGTTTAAAACAATACTTGTACCGATTGATTCTTCAGACACAAGCTTAGTAGCAGTTGATTACGCAATTGATCTATCAAGGTCTTTCAATTCAGAAATTGAAGGGATCTCAATAATTGATATAAAGAAATTAGCAGGTCCATTCATGAGAGATTTGGGAACAAGCATTGGTGGCATGGTACCTTATGGTGATTTCCAGCAGAATATACGAAAATTCATGGATGATACTGCCAGAGCAGCCTTGGATGAATTAGAAGGAAAATGCAAATCTGCCGGTATCCCTTTTACCCGTACAGTAAAAGAAGGAGTAGTTGATAAAGAAATAGTCGAATCTGCAAAAAGGTGCGATATGATATCAATGGGAATGGCAGGTGAACATGGATTCTGGCGTGATGCTTTTCTTGGGTCAAACCTGGAATCCGTCGTTAGAAGGACCCAAAAGCCCGTAATGGTTACTCCTGAAGAATATAAGAAAGTCACAAAAATACTGGTTGCATATGACGCCAGTACTTTCTCTACCAAGGCTTTAATATCAGGTGCGGATATTGCGCAACAAATGAAACTCCCTCTAACAGTTGTGACTGTATCTGATGATAAAAAATCAGGTGAAGATATCCTTTCACAAGCAGATAATAACCTGAAAGATTACAAAATTACGTATGACAAGGTCCTTAAAGACGGTGAGGTAGTTGATGTGATTCTGGATTTCTGTAAGGAAGGTACCTATGACTTACTGGTAATGGGAGCCTATGGCCACTCTAAAATAAGAGAATTAATCCTTGGGAATACTACCGTACAGATTATGAGAAAAGTTGATTGTGCAGTATTACTATGCCGATAAATTAGTTCACGATGTTCACCAACTAATTATAAAAAAGTTTAAATGTTGCTCATTGTTGTTTCTGTGCCCGCCCGGATGGATCCGTTCGGACGGGAAAATGGAAATATCTGCCTAGTGAAGAGCAATAAACGATGCAGGCAAAAATCTAACCGAACACTGCTGATTATTATTAAAGTAACCGTAATCTAAATGCGGTCAACCACAATTTATCGATTGAAAGGAGCAAGATAAAAATGATATCCCTGAAGAAAATATTATGCCCTATCGATCATTCGGATTGCTCAAAAGAGGCACTGAAATACGCCGTATCATTTGCGATGAGAGATGAAGCAAAACTGTATCTGCTACACATAATCGACATACGCTCTTTTAACGAAAGTTTAAATGCAATGCCAACTCAAATACCGGATAACGAAACACTTGAACAGTTAAGAATAAAGCTTCTTGATTGTATACCGGAGGAGATGAGAGATGACATGGATGTAGAAGCCATTGTAATCCAGGGTATTCCTTTTGTCGAAATTATAAGTACCTCAAGGGAAAAAGAGATTGATATGATAGTCATGGGCTCGCATGGGAGGACCGGTATCTCCCATATGATGCTGGGTAGCGTGTCTGAAAAAGTCGTTAGAAAGGCCCCCTGCCCCGTGTTAATAGTCAGACAACCCGATCAGAAATTTGTCATGCCATAGTGTTTATGCTTGATCTACAAACTCACTTTATAACATAAATTCAGATAGTAAACAGCGAGAGTATATCTTTATCGTTTTGGCGAATGAGGTCTCTGTGTGATTTGATTTAGTATGTTGTCATAAGATGAGCGAAGGAGTATTCAGATGGTTAAATTAGAAAAAATACTATGTCCTTTTGACTTTTCAGAAAATCCTCAAGAAGCATTGCAATATGCAATACATCTGATGTTAAAAGATGATAATGCGACCCTATACTTGACCCATGTCGTTGATAGCAGGTACCTTGATTATGGTGGCGCTGTTTATGGACAAGAACCTTCTGTGAGAAGACGGCCCTCGACCAATCCGCTAGAGAGCAATTAGAGAAAAAATTGTTAGCCGAGGTCCCGGAAGAAATTCAAAACATAGTAGAACCAATTATTTTGTTTGGAGTACCATTCGTTGAAATTATAAAGACGGCAAAAGATAAGAACATAGATTTGATAGTAATTGGCACACACGGAAGAACCGGTCTTGCACATATGCTCATTGGTAGTGTCGCTGAGAAGATAGTAAGAAAAGCCCCATGCCCGGTCCTTACTATTAAAATAAAAGAAAAAGATAAATGATAAAAACTAGACCTGCCTGTTAGTCCGGTAATTACCAGGAACTACTTACAGAGGAGACAATTATGAAAAAGAAACCTTCCTTGGTTGTTGATTTCGATGGTGTTATTTGTGAACACCGTTTTCCGGATGTTGGAGAACCGACAGAAGGCGTTAAGGAAGCATTAGACACATTAAGAAAAGCCGGTTACCGTATTGTTATTCATTCATGCAGAACATCATTTCAGTTTAGGGATTCACTCATTGGTGATCAGTTCGACAGGATAAAGGAGTATATGAAATTCTATAAACTGCACTTTGATGATGTCTGGGTACCGGACAAACCGATTGGGGTAGCCTATATTGATGATAGAGCTATCAATTACAAAAATAATTGGGATGAAATAACTGAAAAGCTACTGACTAAATCCAGAAAATATAAATAAATTACATGATATTAAATTATGATTTCCGTTCAATACTTAAGTAAGCATTATCTCGAACAAGTTATCTTTGACAACATCTCTTTTAACCTGAATCCCCGTGAACGCACAGTCCTGGTTGGCAGGAATGGACACGGTAAGACAACGTTATTCCGAATGCTCACGGGACAGGAGCAATGTGATGAGGGTATCATCGCCGTTCCAAAAAACTATCGTATTGGATACTTGAGCCAGCACATTAATTTCACAAAACCAACAGTTTTAGAGGAAGGATGCTGCACTCTTCCCAAAGATCAGGAGGGTGATGACTGGAGGGTTAAGAGTGTGCTTTCCGGTCTTGGTTTTACCGAAGATGATTTTGACCGTGATCCATCGGAATTTTCCGGTGGTTATCAAATCAGATTGAATCTTGCAAAGGTCTTAGTCTCAGATCCGAACCTCCTTTTACTTGATGAGCCAACAAATTTTCTGGACATAGTTTCCATACGCTGGTTGACCGGTTTCCTGAATAACTGGAAAAATGAAGTTGTCATCATAAGCCACGACAGAGGATTTACGGATAGTGTCGCGACACATACACTAGGTATTCATCGACACAAAATTGTAAAGATCAAGGGAACCACACAGGAGTATTATGACAGGATATTAAAATCCGAGGAAATCCATGAAAAACAACGCCTGAATGAAGACAAAAAACGTAAGCAGGCAGAGAGCTTCATAAACAGTTTCAGGGCAAAAGCCGGACATGCCAGCCTTGTACAGTCACGCGTCAAATCCCTTGAGAAGCAGGAAGTACTGAAAAAACTTGAAAAAATATCTACACTCTCATTTTCGTTTAATTTTGCCCCATTCCCTGCTAAATCCATAATGGAAGCACAGGACCTGACTTTTTCCTATAATGGTAACGATTCACCTCTCATAGACCATCTTAACTTTAATATCGAGAGTAATGATAAAATATGCATAATCGGGAAGAATGGTAAGGGCAAAACTACGCTGTTGAAATTACTGGCCGGTATATTGTCTCCCAGTGAAGGAAAGGTCAGGAACCATCCACAGACTAAGATTGGTTACTATGAACAGGCAAATACTGCAACCCTGAATGACCAGCTGACAGTTGAAGAAGAGATTGCCTCAACGGTCTCAAGTATTGAGAGGGGAAGAGTCAGAAGTATCTGCGGTGCAATGATGTTCTCAGGAGATAGTGCACTCAAGAAGATTAAAGTTCTGTCGGGAGGTGAGAAGTGCAGAACACTACTTGGTAAGCTGCTTGTTATGCCAACTAATATCCTCTTGCTTGACGAACCAACTCACCATCTTGACATGCAGTCATGTGAAGCCATGATGGACGCTATTGACAACTTTAGTGGTGCAGTGCTCATGGTCACCCACAACGAACACATCCTCCACAGGGCTGCAAATAAGCTAATAGTATTTCATCATGACAGAATATTTTTCTTTCATGGCACATATTCTCAATTCCTTGAACAAATTGGATGGGACGATCAGGAGAGTGTCAAACCAAATAAAAAATCATCTAAACAGGAAGATACAAAAGGCCTGAACAAGAAAGAGAAAAGAAAAATCCGGGCTGAGTTTAACGCAAAGCGCTCAAAGGTACTGGCCCCCTTTGAAAAGAAAATCAAAAACATAGAAAAGGAGATTGAAAAAGCAGAACTGCAATTTCATAGAGACACAGAGACCCTGATTAAAGCGTCACATGCCCAGGATGGGGTCACAATTTCAAAACTATCAACATCAATTAAGCAATCACAAAACCATATTGATACCCTCTACGAAGAGCTTGAAAACACAAATGAAGAGTATGAACTGAAAAAAAGCCAATTCGAAGAAGATGGATGACAAAAAACACTCACGTAAACATACGCGTGAAAGAAGATTTAGCATTACCAGCTATAGTGTCAATTCACATAATATAAACAACAAAATAAAACTTCAATCAGATATCTATAACACCTTGACATTGTTATAACAGTTTGTTACTTTAATTTTTTTATAGGAGAAAAAAGATATGCCTTTATACGAATATAAATGTAAAAAGTGTGATAAAGTTTCTGAAATACTTCAAAGGAATAATGAAAAAGTAGTTTGCCCTGAATGTGGTGGTAAATCGTTAGAAAAACAGTTCTCAGTATTCGCAAGTGGCTCACTATCCGAATCAGCAGGTGGAGGAGGCATGCCCCCATCATCGCCAGGTTCCTGCAGTGGCACAGGTTGTTGTGGATGAATTAACACCATTTTAACCTTGACTCTGATTTAAACTGAAATTTTAAATCTAAATGAAAGGAGATAAATATGGCTGTTAAAAAAAAGGCTGCGAAAAAAGTATATACCTGCAGTACATGTGGAAAGATTGCTCCAAAGAAAGGTCACTTATGTACCCCTACTCCACAGGAAAAAACTCTTGTCTGTGGATATTGCGGAGCAGTAGAAACAGACTCAAGGCATGTATGCGCACCTAAAGTCCTCAAACTCAAGTACTATTGTGGAAATTGTGGCAGGGTTGCAGTGAGCAAGAGTAACGTATGTGCACCAAAGGCAATACCACAAGCAAAAGCCAAGACTAAGGCAAAATTAAAATCCGGCACAAAGCCAAAAGCGAAAACGGTTACCAAGAAAACAACAGTAAAGAAAAAAAAGTAGCATACATATTTCCAGTCACACAGACTGACACGGTAATTCATCAATAAGTGATTCAGACGCTGGTAAATTGGCATAACTTACTGGTTTTGTAGTATATATGAAACTACACTTACCATGTGATCGTTAAGAAATACGAGTTTTCCATCTGAATACGGTATTCTGCCTGATGAATTCAATAGACTCATTAGTTCATTTAAATTGGCAAGAGCATCAGCGTTTTATAATTCTTCAAGTGTACTGTGACTAGTATTTTGAATAAACATTGTGACAGGAGATAATACCACTCTGTTGCTCATTATTAATAGGAAGAAATGCGGTAAGTAAAATGAAAAATATATGTTTCTTAATACTACTCTGTTTTATCACAATAGTTTTCGGTTTGAGACGAGACGTTCAAGGAGACAACCGAACCGTATATGAAGATCGGACCAGGATAATGCAGGAAAAGCTAAAAAAAGCGATGCAGGATCTGAAAAGGGAGATAAAAATAGATGTTAAAGTTGAAGATGGAGGAACTATTACGGGTAATGTAAAAAGTAAAAGGATGAAATATCCTGAAGACGTAGTAGTTTTCATTGAAGAGATCGGCGACAACGATTATCCTGCACCAGAGCAGCATGGAATGATAGGTCAGTTTGACAGGACTTTCGTTCCTCATGTTATTGCTGTACAAAAAGGCACCGTTATTGATTTTCCGAACAGTGATCTTGTAAGACATAATGTCTTTTCTCCACAGGATAGTTGTAAACAGTTTAATCTTGGTACTTACGATGTAGGTGTTGTAAAAGAGGTAACATTTGACAAATCATGCCAGGTACCTATCTTGTGTAACGTGCATGCAGAAATGTCCGCATTTGTCACAGTGTTTAATAATCCATATTTTGTAGTTACCTTAAGAGACGGTAATTTTGAGATTGATAATATCCCACCTGGGAACTATACCTTAAAGACATGGCATGAGAAGTTAAAATCAGTTACACAGGAAGTAAGAGTAGAAACGGGCAAGACAACAGATGTGAGTTTTGTCTTAAAAAAGAAAAAGTAAACAAGAGCGATGATTGAAGGGCTATAAGAGTTTATGACGCTTTATTATTGTCTTGTGTCTGGTCAGATGCTGTTTTTTGCTTTCTGAGTTTTTCCCGCAGAATATCCAAACTTCATAATTCCTCATGTGTACTACTAATATTATCGATAAGCACGGGGACAGGACCAAACAAACCCTATTATGCATTTTTAACAATAAGAGATGTGGTAAGTAAAATGACGAATATATGTTTCTTAATACTATTCAGTTTCGGAGCAACGTTTTTCCTTTTATGCCATGATGTTCAAGGACAATATCTAAAGCGGGAGATAAAGGTAGATGTTAAGGTTGAAAATGGTGGTACGATTACGGGTAATGTAAAATGTAAAAGAACCAGATATCCTGAAAATATGGTTGTTTTTATTGAAGAGATAGGCGGTAACGATTATCCGGCTCCCGTGGAACATGGAATAATAGACCAG
The DNA here is from genome assembly GCA_018670825.1 of Candidatus Scalindua sp. Lineage (GTDB taxonomy): Bacteria > Planctomycetota > Brocadiia > Brocadiales > Scalinduaceae > Scalindua. The sequence goes on from JABHIW010000035.1 coordinate 11,143, forward strand.
TTTAATCTGACCTTCGTTCCACATGTTCTCGCTGTACAGAAAGGAACAATTATTGATTTCCCAAATAGCGATCTTGTCAGGCATAATGTCTTTTCTCCGCCGGACGGCTGCAAACAGCTTAATCTTGGTACTTACGATGTGGGTGTTGTAAAACAGGTAATATTTGACAAGTCATGTAATGTGACTCTTTTGTGTAACGTACATGCAGAAATGTCAGCATATGTGGTGGTACTTGATAATCCATATTTTGTAGTCACCCTGAGGGATGGCTATTTCAAGATTGAGAATGTTCCTCCTGGTGAATATACCTTACAGGTATGGCACGAGAAATTTAAATCGATCACACAGGAAATAAGAGTAGAAACGGGAAAGACAACAGATGTAAGGTTTGTCTTAAAAAAGAAAAAGTAAATCAAGGCAGTTGAATTGCCGCTGAGAAGTTTTGCATGGAATGAACATCCAGCCGAGTCCCGTTTGCGTAGTTACTAAAACTGCCAGATTAAGCCAAAGCTACATTAAGTTTTTCTGTGAATTGAGCAGCAATGCACATTCGGCTACCGACACGGGAAGATTCCTTTATATCCTGTCTAACAATCTTCCCTTCTCCCTTAAGAGTGAGCTTTCTTTGACTAGAATCAACTGCTGCTATTTGAAGTTTGACCTTTTCTCCTATGGCGAATGCACCTCTGTCATCTGTTATTACTTCGAAATAAACGCCACTCGCACAAACATTTATAGTCTTTCCTTTTTGATTGAGTACCGAAATTTCAAAAGAAAGATCCAACCTCTGGCTATGTCTTCTATCATCACCAGATTCATTGATCTGCATACTCCCACCCCCCCTATTTAAAGTAAAGAGAACATCTTCTCTGAGTTTATTAAGATGGCAATCTAAATCAACAACTTTCAAGCACTTTACATCTATGTGTATCATACACCTTATATACACAATATGAATATAAATTTTATTTTCTCTCTGCTCTTATTGAAAATAATCTGGTTATTGAATATTGAAGAAAACTATTGAATCAATGAAAAACAAAGTTAGAATGAATAAAGTAACAGTTATTATTATAAACATATATAAGTAAATTTCAAAAGTACAGTCTATGTCTGTATTCGTAAATCTAACGTTATAATTTAATAATCATGATCGAAACAATAATTAACAAAAGCGATGTCGGCTCCTTTTACAAATGCCTTAAGGAGGAATTTACCGTTTATGGTGTTAAAGAAAAGGAAGAGGGTTTCTATGTCTTTGATGAGACAGATGAATTTGCAGATCCTTTAGATGATTACAAACCAACCATTCTTCCACCTAAAAAATATTTATTCCCTCAACAGGAAACGCTGTTGCGTTTTGAAACTCAACCACAACCAGTTATTCAGCCTGTTATAGAGTCTAAAAAACAGATACTTTTCGGTGTCAGACCCTGTGACATTCATGGAATCAATCTGTTGGACAGGATATTTTCTTCTGACCATGAAGACCTGAATTATACCCGTAAACGTGCCGAAACAGTCATCATAGGCATGAATTGCCTCAGGCCATGCTATGAGCACGCTCACTGTGCAAGTGTTGGTTGTCTGGATGTAGATGATGGATACGATATTATGATGACTGATATTGGTAGTAGTTTTCACCTTTCAATTAAAACACCAATGGGACAGGAAATATTCGATAGATATGCCAACCTAGTTGAAGTAAGCAATGAGGATAGAGATAAATTTCGGAAATTGATAAAAGAGAGAATAGATAAATTTGAAATGAAATTTGCCACAGATGTATCTAACCTGCCTCTCTTATTTAAAAATGCTGATAATGATCCGGTATGGGATGAATTAAATGATAGATGCCTTGGATGTGGTCGCTGTAATATCGTATGCCCCACCTGTTACTGTTTTGATGTCTTTGATTGTATGGAACTGAATATGACGTCCGGAGAGAGGTGTCGTGAGTGGGATGCCTGTACTCTAAAAGATTTTGCTGTTGTCGCTACGGGTGAAAATTTCAGGTCAACAAGAGGCCAGAGACAGAGGCACAGGTTTAACAGGAAATTTAACTACTTAATGACTAAGTATAATACCTCTTTCTGTGTTGGCTGTGGAAGATGTGTAAGGTCTTGTCCCGTTAATATTGATATTGTAGAAACCGTTAATGCTGTTATCAAAAACAACAAAGCTGAAGTGAAATAATCTTCAGCCAATCTATAATTAATTTCAATTTAATGTTATGTTTGATTTAACAAATTTTTCGTTACAAGACATGTCTGAGGTTGGAGACGCTTTGCAGCAATTAGAGCTCAAGGCAAAAAATATCGATGAGTTAAGCGATATGATGGTCCAGTATTTTTTTGACAACCTCGGCGATATTCAAACAGGAGAAAAATCGTCTGTTCTGACCCGGTTCTTCATGACATATCCCTATTCAAGCCTTGATGCAGAATTACAACAATCAGCCGACAAGATGCTGGGCAACAAGCCTGATGATCAGGACATGAAGTGCCTGAAATTACTGGCAACTGCCGGAGTGCAACCGGAGTGGAACTCAACAATACATTCAAAAGGTCACCGCGTTATTCCTCTACAGAACGAAGAAAAGGTGAAAAAGGTTTTTTATATGATTTATGAATTCATTGACCAGATGGGTATGGATATCTCAAACGTGCTTAATCCTGACACAAAACTATCGGCAGAATTGGAAGAGAGGATTTTCAACGTCTATCATGTACCTGAAGCCCTCGGGAATCCTCATATTCCCGCGCAGAAGGAATTTGTAATACCTTTTAGGGTCAAGTCTCTTATGGGATTTGGAGGCATGTTGCCGACAGGAAACTTATTTATACTACTCATATTCTCTAAAGCTAAAATCCCTCGTGAAACAGCAAATCTGTTTAAAAATATCGCGTTGCACGTAAGGATGGCTACCTTGCCATTTGTTAATGAAAAAATATTTGTAATTGATAAAGATGAAATAACAGAGGAAGAACGGCTCAGGTCGTTAATAGCAACACAAAGAAATTTATTGGAAGTGTACAAAACTACTACCGAGAATACCAAACGTTCTGAAAGTGTATCTTTTAATATTGCAAATGTAATAGGGAAATTTACAAAGAAGGTCTGGTTATATGTCTGTTTATTATTCGTATCTGTTTTCTTTCTCTTTGTTCACTGGTTGACGCACAATGAGTTTACACTGCACCTGGCAGCTATTCCCATTGAAATCCTGTTTGGTGCATTATTAATTGAGAAAATTTTGGAGAGGAAGAGAAAAACTGAACAGTCAAAAAGATTGATGCACTTCAGATGCTATCTGTTTCGTTCACGCTTGCGCAACATATTCCTTGCCAATCTTAACGCACTGAAATTTCCGATTATATCAATATCAAAGATTAAAAATGCAAGTCTGGATGAGTTGAAACAGATGCGCAAAGATGCTAACCATATTGAATATGCATCTTTAGACGCAATGGAGACGATAATAACAGAATATGTTCCTGCATATCACGCTTTTTATAGTTTTATGGAGTGGACAATTATCCATGACATAGATTCCGGTTTTGAGAATATGATTTATATTCTGCATTTCATTGAAGAAGTTAAGCAATTTAAACAGAACAACCCAGATGCACCCTACGTTTATATAGCACAAAAGAATAGGTCATTAATGAAGAAAGTAAAAAAAGTATTAGCAGAAGGCTTGTTTAATTTCCTGGAATTTTTAATTGAATTAAAGAAAAAAGAACCAGCCCTATTCTATGAACTTCTGGCTGACTACGAAGAACATCCACAGGGTGTACAGAATATGTATTAACGTAGAAAATCTGGAATATTCCGAAATCTATTGTAGGCAGACAACTATTTAGTGGATTCAAGATGTCCGGTATTGGTTCTAAGGCGAAAAAAAGTAAGTATCTTTACAAATTATCATTTTCTATTGCCTTAATTTTGTCGATCCTTCTTTTGTGCCTCTCTTCATTACTGAACGGCGTCTCCAGCCAAAGCGTTACTAAATCCTTCGCTTCGCCAATACTTAATGTCCTGGTTCCCAGAGATAGTATGTTAGCATCATTGTGTTCCCTTGACATTTTAGCGCTATATTCATCATAAACAACTGCTGCTCTGATGCCTTTAACTTTATTAGCAACTATTGCCTCACCCTGACCGGAACCACCAATAACGATTCCCCTGGAATCCAAATCTCTAACAAGATCTTCAGCCACGGCTTTAACAACGGGATAAATAAAATCAGGATAATCATCAGCTGCATTAAACTCGAAAGCCCCCTTATCCTCAACATCACATCCCCGATTCTCAAGAAATATTTTCAGCTCCTCTTTTAACTCAAAACCGGCATGATCTGTACCAATATATATTTTCATTAATACCTCTATGCATTAAGTCCGTGACAAACAAGAGCTAATCTATCATTAAAACTTTTGCACCACGAATTTTCTTTGACTTTAACTCTACCAATGCCTCATTCGCATTTTCAAGCGCAAATTTCTGTACTTCTGGTTTTAAAGAGATTTCTGTCGCAATTTCCAAGAATTCACGAATATCTCTTCGGCTGACATTCGCAACACTTTTTATCTCCTTTTCCATCCAGAGATGTTCAGGATAATCAATTGTCAAAAGAGAATCCTTGTCAATCTCCTCTTTACGAATAGCATTGATCACTAACCTCCCCCCTGGCCCAAGATTCTTTAAAGCTTCAATAATTGGTTTCCATACAGGAGTAGTATCAATGATACAATCCAGCTTTTCCGGTGAACGCTCTTCAGTAGGACCTGCCCATACAGCACCAAGCTCTTTAGCAAATTCTCTCTCAACTTCGCTTCTTGCAAATACATAGATTTTGGAGTTCGGAAATTTATATCTGACCATCTGCAACACCAGATGTGCGGAAGCCCCAAATCCGGTAAGTCCCAGACTCTGGCCATCTTTAAGTACTGACAACTTAAGTGATCGATAGCCAACAGCACCGGCACACAAAAGAGGTGCTGCTTCTGAAGAAGAAAATGTATCGGGGATTCCAAAAGCGAAATGTTCAGATACCGTCATGTATTGAGCGTATCCTCCATTTATATCCCTTCCCGTAGCACAAAACTCAAGACATAAATTTTCTTTACCCTCCCGGCAAAACTTACACTTGCCACATGATGAGTGAATCCAGCCAACTCCAACTCTGTCACCAATAGCAAAGGTCCCGGTCTTTCCGCCGATTCTCTCAACCTTTCCAACAATCTGGTGTCCCGGGACTACAGGCAATGTGTGAGGAGGTGTTCTCCCCTCAATTTCATCTAATTCAGTATGGCATACCCCACATGCCGAGACCCTGATCAGTATCTCGGATTCACCGGGTATAGGATCCGGCAAATCTGCTAATTCCAGAGGTGTTTTGTTCTCTGAGATACTGCCAAGCTTTTTCAATATCATCGCCTTCATAATTATCTCACGGATTTGATGGGTCAAACGACCTGCCCAAACTGATTTGCCAAACAGGAGTGATACAAACACTTCACTATGTAGAGTTTACAGCAACTTCTGGTACACTTTCACTGTATTAACTGGTTATGCCTTCGTCATATGTAATTCTTCTTCGATTTTCTCTGACAAATAAATTTTCAATAATGATTGATATGGTACATCTCGTTTATTTGCCAATAGTTTAAGCTCTTCCAGCATTGACTCCGGAAGCCGTAGAGAAATTGTCTTGACTGATGGCTTTAAATTAGGCAAGACAACTTTTTTCCCCTTTTTCCAATCCAAAACTTCGGTAGAATCCTGCTTTGCCCAATACTCTCTTTCTTTATCTTCACTTACGAATTTAGGTATTCTCTTTTTCATGTGATTTATAGACCTTCCTTTCATTGTAGCTCATATCTCTTGATGAAATTATTCGAATATTATTAGCTCGAACAGTAAAAGCCACAAATAACTGTCTATTTGCGTCAGTACGTCCAAGAGCATAAAATCTATTTTCTACTCCCGAATGCTTTACCGAATCGGCGACAACCAATGGTAAATTAAAAAAAATTTGCTCGCTCTCAGAAGGAGAAACCTCATGTTTGATCCAAATCTTTTCTGAATTATGTTTGTCCCACTCAAACCCTGTGCAACCAAATAATAATTTCACATTACTCATTATAATAAAAGTGTATTACTATCATATACATGGTGTCAAGGGCGATTTTAATTTAACGTATTCAAAAATCGCAACATTTCATGAAATTTTCCGAAATTATGACGATCAAAATCCATTACTAATCTCGGTAAATCTAAAAACTCCTCACTCTTCTGTTCAGCAGGCAGAGAATCAGTAGGCTCTATTTTTCCTGAACGAAGGATACCGGAATATTGTTCATTAAGTTTATTAATATTTTCAACACTCAAAGGTTTATTGAGTCTGATAACAGTCTTGTCACCAACGTATCGGATTGAATGATACACCCGGAAAAATTGAAGTATTTCATCAACCGCCTTCTCTATAGAATTAACACGTATAAGCAAACTCATGTCATTATTCGAAATATAACCTCCTCCGGACAATTCTTCTGTTACGAAATCTACCAAGCGGCCCCAATACTGCGAATGCACAGGATCTATTAATATGATTGGGCGTGGTTTACTTTTGCCGGTCTGAACTAATGTGATAGTCTCAAAACATTCATCCAACGTTCCAAAACCTCCGGGGAATACTACTGTTGCATCAGACTCTTTAAGGAAAAAGAGTTTTCTGTTAAAGAAATACTTAAAACTGACAGCTTTTTCATCACCGGCTGTATACGGGTTGTACTGCTGTTCAAAAGGAAGCTTGATATTCAAGCTGAAGCTCTCCTTTCTACCAGCCCCTTTATTACCGGCTTCCATAATTCCTGGCCCTCCACCCGTGATCACTTTAAATCCTTTTTTCACAATCAGTTCTGATAGTTTTACCGTCATCTTATATTCATCTGAATCTTTCCGGGATCGAGCGGAGCCAAAGATTACGACCTTTCTTTCATCCCTGTATGGAGTGAATACTTTTGATGCGTAACGCAGCTCTTTCAACGCCATATTTATTAGTTTCAAATCCCCACGATCATCATTCTCCATACTCAGTTTAACAACTGTTGTCAGCATCTCTTCAATTAAATCCGCATTATCACCAGAGAGAGAGAGCTTTGCAATATCAGCAATAATGTTGTCTATATCGTCTCTGCCTGTATTATAACTCTTTTTATTTTTCATAATATTTTATCCACATTTTCATGTATACATACATATCCCCGTCACTAATTAACCGGACTGAATTATATTGTTGATAAATGACATTGACAACCTTATGCTTTGATTTATTATATAGGTTAGAGTTCTTCTGTAAAACCTTTAAACGTAATAGGTGTTTTAATAATTTCAGATTCGAGTAGAAATGTTTCTGAAATATAGCTTAACCATACGTTTACTTATGTTGAAAAATAAAGAAATAAATAATTCTGTTTATCTCCCGGAAGTTGCCGAGGTCGTAAGCACACAACAGCTTACTGACATGGAGAAATACATTGAGCTGAAGTTTAAAGAACCAGGGAATTTCGATTTTAATCCCGGTCAGTTTATTCAGGTTTCTATCTTTGGTATTGGCGAAGCTCCTATATCAATCTCATCTTCCCCCTTTAATAAAAATACAATTGGCATTTGTGTCAGAAAAGCTGGAGACGTTACCTCTGCCATTCACCAGTTGGAAAAAGGTTCATATCTTGGTATAAGAGGTCCACTGGGTAACGGGTTCCCGGTTGATGAAATGAAAGGAAAGGACCTTTTATTTGTAGCCGGTGGTCTGGGATTAGCGCCTCTACGCTCACTGATTAACTATGTCCTTGAAAAAAGAGATGACTTTGCAAAGATAACCATTCTGTACGGCACAAAGAGTCCCGAAGATATTCTGTTTACAACGGAGCTTGAACTCTGGAAAGCGAGAAAAGATATAGAAGTAGATATTACGGTTGATAAGCCCGGTGATGATTGGTCTGGCAAATCAGGAGTTATCACAAGGCTTATTCCTTCTCTAAAAATAGAACCATCTAATACCTATGCATTGGTCGTCGGGCCACCCGTTATGTATAAGTATGTCCTTCTTGAACTCCAGGTGAAGCAGATACCCGAAGATAATATTATCATGTCATTGGAGAGACGTATGAAATGCGGTATTGGAAAATGCGGCCATTGTCAGATCAACGGAGTATATGTATGCCTTGAAGGCCCGGAATTCAGCTACCATAAATTAAAATTTCTGTCGGAGGCTATATGACAAAACCAAGAGTCGCTTTTTTCTCATTTTCAAGCTGTGAAGGCTGCCAATTGGTAGTACTCACTATAGAAGAACAGCTTCTTGAACTTGTCAATTTAATAGACATTGTCTCTTTCAGAGAAGCGATGAGTGAAAAAAGCGAGGATTACGATATTGTGTTTGTAGAGGGAAGCATTACAACAACTTCGGAAATTGAAAGGATTAAGAAAATACGAAATACCGCTAAGGTCATAATAGCTTTAGGTGCATGTGCTACCATTGGAGGTGTTAATTGTCTGAAAAACCAATTTGAAATGGAGAAGGTTAAAGACATAGTATATGGTGAAAAGGCAGGGGATTATGAGACTATCCCTGCAAGGCCGATTGAAGCCGTAATAAAGGTCGATTACTGGATACAAGGGTGCCCCATAGACAAAGATGAATTTATTGAAGTAACCAAGGCACTACTGCTGGGGAAAAAACCTCGTATACCCGAATACCCGGTGTGTGTTGAATGCCAGATGAGAGAAAACGTCTGTCTATTTGAGAAAGGCATGGTCTGTATGGGACCGGTTACAAGGGCCGGATGTAAGGCTATCTGTCCTACCTATAATGATGGATGTACCGGCTGCCGCGGCCTGATAGATGATCCAAATCTGTCATCGCATAAGAACCTGTTAAGTGAACATGGATTGACTGTTGATGAAGCCATTTCACAATACATGCTGTTTGGGGGCAATAGTAAAGAGAAGTATGAATGATCAAAGCAGTAAGCAGTAAACAATTGGCAGTATGCAAACAGCAAACTTACATATATTTTTTCAGGAAAAATTAAATGCATGATTTCCACGTAGGTATTGAACATATAACACGAGTCGAAGGACACGGAAACATAATAATCGACGTTAAGGAAGGAAAGATCAGAGAACTGCGGATGGATATAGTGGAATCTCCGCGTTTTTTTGAGGCTATGGCGCTTGGAAGATCTTATAAGGAAGTAGCACATATAACGTCACGCATTTGTGGCATATGCGCTGTTACTCATACTACTACATCAATAAAAGCCATTGAAGCGGCGCTCGGATTTAAACCGTCGACACAGACAATAAAATTAAGGAAACTATTACTTAACGCCGAATTTATACAGAGTCATATTCTTCATGTTTATTTTTTGACGGCACCGGACTTCTTCAGAGTGGGAAGTGTATTTGGTATGGTAAAAGACAATAAAAAGGTTGTCTTAAGAGGCATGCGGATTAAAACCATCGCTAACGAATTATGTGCATTGGTGGGAGGCAGGCACATACACCCCATTACATTGAAGATTGGTTGTTTTTCTAAAAATCCTGAATCAAAAGATCTTGCCGCATTTAAGAAGAAAATTGAGGATTTAGGGCCGGATATAGAAGAGACAGTAAAATTTTTCAAGAGCCTGAAAACTCCTGAATTTGAGAGAGAGACGGAATATATATCCCTGACTAACCCTGATGAATACGCCCTTTATGATGGCAACATTAAATCCAGTGACAATGGTGAAATTTTACCTTCCGACTACCTGGACACGGTGAAGGAATTCATGGTCGCTCATTCTACATCAAAACATGCAAAATCCAATAGAGATTCTTATATGGTAGGTGCACTGGCAAGGTTTAATAACAATTATGATCAACTGCACTCGAAAGCAAAAGAAGTTGCTGAGGAGCTGGGATTAAAACACCCCTGTTACAATTCGTATATGAACAATATTGCTCAGGTAGTAGAAACAGTTCACTGTTTTGAAGACTGTATCAGATTGATTGATGATCTTATCTCAAGTGATTTGAAAGACGAAAAAATAGAGTTAATTGCTAAATCCGGACACGGTGTAGGTGCTACAGAGGCACCAAGAGGAACATTATATCACGAGCACAAATTAGATGATAATGGCAAGATTACCTACGCTAACTATATTATCCCAACCGGCCAGAACCTGGCAAACATACAGAATGACTTAAGAACTCTTGTACCAGATATACTCGATCAACCAAGGGACGACATAATCCTTAATATAGAGATGCTTGTAAGGGCTTATGACCCATGCATATCGTGTGCGACACATTTAATGAAGGTAAAATTTGTAAATGAATGATTATAACAAAATAGTAATTATTGGAATTGGTAATCTATTACTGATGGATGAAGGTATTGGTGTCCACACAATCAATGAATTAGAGAAATATGATCTTCCCAATAATGTAGAAATGTATGATGGAGGCACAGGAGGTTTTAAACTCATAGATCTGATGCATAATACAAAGAAAGTAATATTTATTGATGCAGTAGAAATAGATAAAGCACCAGGCGCTATTACCGTATTTAAATCAAAAGATGTCCGTTCACTGTACCCTAAAAAAAAATATTCATTACATGATACTGATCTTCTGGAAGTAATTAAGATGACAGAGATGCTTGATAATCCTCCTGATATAGAGATTGTGGGTATCCAACCAAAGACAATCGATTATGGAACGACACTTTCTAAAGAGCTGGCAGATTCAATGTCAAATATAGTAAGCACAGTACGAAAGAGAATTGAAGAAGTTTGTAGTACTCCGTCTGTCTAACAATTACCCTCTCTTTCAAGGGGATTCCAGGATATGGATTCCTCTCGAAAGAGAGGAAGGAGCTGATTTATATGACAAATCAAAAAATACTAATCATTGACGATGACCCAGATATAGTTGAGGCGATGAGGATGCCCCTTGAGGCAAACTCCTATAACGTTGTTACTGCAAGTAATGGTAAAGAAGGTCTGAAAATGGCAAAAGAGGAGATCCCGGATTTAATAATACTTGACGTAATGATGGAGACAGATACTGAAGGATTTCATGTGGCCTATGAATTGAGAGATGAAGGACCGGATTCTGAATACAAGGATTGCAGAAATATCCCTATACTGATGATTACCGCTATATCTCAACAAAAGGGTATGAATTTTTCTCCGAAAAAGGATGATACTTTTCTACCGGTTGATGATTTTATTGAAAAACCTGTCCAACCAAAGGATCTATTAGAAAGAACGGCATGGCTTCTTGCTGCTAAGAAATAGATTTAGCAAGGACTTACACTAAGTCGGTTTTATATACTCCAGGAGGCACAGGCCCTCATGTCATATAGTACTCATACACAAAAAAAATCCTCACGGGAACAAGAACTTATTGAAAGTCTTTCAAGGTTTATAAACCTTCGCTGGATTATGGTTGTTGGTATATGTATCACATCCATATCTGCCAGATTTGTCCTAAGCATCAGTCTACCACTTACTTCGATACTCATTATCACATTCTGTATATTGTTGTTTAACTCTGTCTGTATCTATTACCAGAAACACGTAAAATCATATGAAAACTTTGCCAATTTTCAGATTTCTGTAGACTGGATAGCCCTTGTCTTTCTTGTACATTATACGGGAGGTATTGAAAGTCCTGTAATCTTCTACTTCATATTTCATGTGATTATAGCAGCGATCCTTTTGTCAAAAAGAGAATGCTATCTTCAGTCTGGATTTGCAGTGTTATTAATAGTCAGCCTGTCAATCCTGGAATATTTCTCTATTATTCCCCATGTTCATATTAAGGAGCTGTTCCCAATTCCGGTTTATGACAATGGTCTTTATCTCCTGTCAATAATCTTCTTCAGCATCACATCCTTATATATCTCTGCATATCTGGCTACATCTGTTAATAATCGCCTCAGGAGGAGAGAAAGGGAAATTGTGGCACTGAAAGACAGCATCACTGATGCATATAACAAGCTCGAAGAGTTAGATAGAGAAAAAAGTGAATTCACATACAAAGTTACACACGAACTCAGGTCTCCTTTAAGTGCGATACAAAGTCTTCTAAAATCAATTGAAGAGGGTTATGCAGGTGAAATTTCAGTGAAGGCAAAAGAATTAATCATAAGGTCTGAGAAAAGGACGAGTTTCCTCCTGACACTTGTTAACGGCCTCCTTGATCTGATTGCGGGTAGGATAAGAAAGCCTAAAGAAGGTGATATAAAATCAGTTGACATAAATACTGCTGTTAAGAATACATTGGATCTAATGCAGGAAAAAACAAAAGCAAAGAATCTAAAAATCAAAATCAAATCCACTCCAACTCCTACTTATTTAAGGATAGTTCCGGATGATCTTGATATTATATTGACAAATTTGATTGATAACTCAGTAAAGTACACAGAACAAGGAGGCACAATAAGGGTAAACAACTTACTAACTGATAAGGAAATTAAGATAGAGATATCTGATACAGGAATCGGTATCACTAAAGATGACCTAAATAAGATCTTTGACGAATTTTACCGGTCCAAAAATGCAAAGGCTGTTGAACTGCATGGTACAGGGCTGGGGCTTCCCATAGTCAAGAATCTGATCGAACGGTACGGAGGTAGCATAGAGATTCAGAGTGAGATAGGAGAAGGAACGACTGTCACTGTTTCATTTCCTATTGAAAAACAAAATTAGCACAAATATGCATACATACTTCCGTTTTTAAATTTGTACATGACCTTACACAAGACACTTTAGATTTTCTTCCATTAGGGATCGATTCGAATTAACTCCTTTCAACGTGGTATTCCAATTTTTTTTCGTTACCTTCTTTCATCTATTTTGTAGTATTATATCGGTTCTTGACGTTCTTCCCTTTGGAGCAATGGTATCTTCTCCTGTGTGGCAGAAATTATTTCTGATTTATAAAAATTATTTATTATCCAATTTGCTATGACATATTTGATTACCTCAAAAAATGTTCAATCTGTACTGACGTATCCACTCTCCTTAAAAACAGTTGAGGCTGCGTTCAAGGCTTTCGGCCAGGGCAAAGCATTCCAACCGCCAAAGTCTTACCTGACATTCAAAGATGGTGATTTACGTTCGATGCCGGCATACATTAACGCACCGGGTATGAACATAGCCGGAATTAAATCGGTTAATGTCCATCCTGACAATCACAAAAAGTTTGGTTTACCAACCGTTATGGCCACTATTCTCCTGACTGACCCTAAGAATGGGTTTAATATTGCCGTATTAGACGGTACACATATTACTAACATGCGTACAGGAGCGTCAGGTGGCGTCGCAACGAAGTATCTGTCCAGGAAGAACAGTAAAGTTATGACCTTGATTGGTGCTGGCGCACAGGCTTATACACAATTGCATCATATCATGCTTACAAGAAACCTCAAAGAAGTCCGCGTACACGCACGTTCCGAAAATTCCATGAATAAGTTCTGCCTGGAGATGTCTAAAGAATATCCTGAAGTTACTTTCCGTCCGGAACCTGACGGCAAAAAAGCCTGCCGTGGAGCGGATATTATTACGACTACCACACCTGCCAGAAAACCGGTTATCAAGAAATCCTGGATTGATCCCGGCACACACATTAATGGTATTGGCGCTGATGCAGCCGGGAAACAGGAGCTGCAAACAGCTTTGACTAAATCATGTAAGATTGTGGTAGATGAATGGCAGCAGGCATCCCATTCCGGAGAAATTAATATTCCCGTTTCCAGGAAAAAATTAAAGAGACAAGACATTAACGCAGAACTTGGAGAAATTGTTGCCGGTAAGAAAAAAGGCAGAACATCAGATAATGAAATCACTTTGTTTGATTCAACCGGTTTAGCTATCCAGGATGTCTCGACCGCGTATGTTGTGTATCAGGCATTTATGAATAAGCAAAAGAAACCAAAACATATCAAGTTGTTTTAAGACTTGATTTCAAACTCCCCGAAAGGTTATTCCTTATGAAACTTAAAGTGTCAGGCCCTGTTAGAAAGAATAGAAGAATTTCCCTAGTTTATGCACCTGTTATTGTTATAGCTGTCCTGCTTCTCAGTACCTTATGCTCAAGTACAGTCGGAGCTGATTCCGCTTTTGGAGATAAAATTTCTGGCACATATTTACTGACTGAAGATGATGACGGCGGTTCCCGGATTGTAACAATCACTGCGGACGGCAACTGGTTTGGAATTCATTCGTATCAGTTAGACAATAAATTCAGTAATCAACAGGGAGTATGGAAGAAGAGAGGAGATAGGAAAATTGTCGTCAGCACACTCAATTTTTCTCTCCTGAAGGATGGTGTCGGTTCATCACGATTCGCCTTCACCATAGAATTCGATAATACGTTTCAGCATGTGACCGGAGAACACTCCGGCAAAGTGTTCCCTCACGGTGTAGACCCTCTCGATCCTCTGGCAATCCCAATTAAAACGTTTAGTAATACATTCACTGGGAAACGGCTCATAGTTACTGACAAATAGAGCAAAATTACAATTAATCATAACTGCCTGATTTAGTGTCAGTTATGTAGCTATCACTTTATTTAACAATGACTTACAACTTTATTCTTTTCCTGTTGATTCCGGAAGTGTCCTGCTGATTACACTGGATCTGACTATAGTAGTTTTGTAGTTTTTTTGTCATTAAGTTTTTGATTGGATGTCAAAGAGTCTTATCTTGTACCTTACTCATATACAAAAAAATCTTTCTAATCTCACCGCAAATTTTTGATCATACGGAAGTTAACTAATAGCCCCCCTGCTTGTCGAACAAGAAAAAGAAGAGGTAAAGTTTTTAGGTTTAGTTTTGACTTGCTTGGTTTTAAGGCTAAAATGGGGAAGTTGATTTACTCACTATTCTGGTCTGTTTTCATTTGCTCTTGACTTCCAACCCAGGAGTTCTGCTGATTACGGTATAATTGACCACATTCTAACTACAAGAATTTCACAACTAGTCTATTCTGTGCCATGAATCCCTGGCAATGTGGTTATGGGTTTTTATCATCTACTATCCGGAATTCATCACATCATTTATATGTTTAGTTAACTCTAATAAATTGAATGGTTTTTTGAGAATAAAATCAACTTTTATGCCTTCTTCATCTATCGGTTTGAGTTTTTCTCCCCAACCGGTGATTATGCCTATCTTTGGCCTTTTCTCTAAATGATTCAGGGCCTTTATCACATCATATCCAAAAACTTTTGGCATGGCAATGTCACATAACGCAAGGTCAAAATACTCACTATTTATTAGTTCCATAGCATCAGCACCGTTATCAACGACCTTCACTTTATTACCACTTTTCGAAAGAAAATCATCCAGTACATTGCATATTTCCTCCTCATCGTCTACTACCAAAATGCTAAGATCCTTGTCTTTTGTTTCTTGTTCTGGAGTCGTTTTTGGGGTGACTAAATTTGTTGTAGACGGAAATTGAAGAGTAAATGTGCTGCCCTTCCCCACCTCACTTTCAACATCTATCCTGCCACTATGCCTGGTGACTATGCCATAAGCGGTACTCATACCTAATCCGGTTCCTACTGGATTTTTAGTAGTGAAAAATGGGTCAAATATATTCTTTTTAACATCTTCTGACATACCCTCTCCGGTATCAGTTATTTTTACAAATACGACTCCATCCTTATCCCATGTACTGAATGAGATACTACCACCTTCAGGCATAGCGTCAAGTGCATTGGTTATTACATTTATAAATATCTCGCTTATCTCTGTAGGATTACACATTAGAGATGGAACTTCCTTCATTCCTTCCTTGTCTATCTGGTAGTTTATGCCTTTGATCTGTGCCATGCTCTTCCACCTGGGCATTGTGAATTCAAGGGACTGCTCTATCATTTCTCTAATATCAGAAGATACGAATTTTTTTGTGTCTTGCCTTGTCTTAGTAAATTTAAGCATATTACTGGATATTTCAGCTCCATCATTGACAGCTTTATCAATAGTACAAAGTGCATCTGTCAATTCTCTATGATCGTTATAGGTTTCTGCCAGCAACTGAACATTACCGGAGATGACTGCAAGAATATTGTTAAACTCATGGGATATTCCTGCGGTTATTGTGCCGATAGACTTTAACTTTTCTGACTGAATGAGCGCCTTTTCCATTTTTATACGGTCAGTAATGTCAGTAGATATTCCACATACTCCATAAATTTCACCTTTGGTATTAACTAGTGGAAATTTTAATGAAATATAAGTATGTAACCCTTCTCCATGGGAAGCAATCTCTTCAAATTCAATTGGTATTTTAGCTTTTAATACTTTTTTATCGTTTTCTTGAAATGCCTCCGCTATTTTCTTTGAAAAAATATCAAAATCTGTCTTACCAATAATTTGTTCATTAGAAATGTTAAAAAGGGTTTCAAATTGTTTATTTATTAGAATATAATTGCCCTGAGTATCCTTTAGATATATAACCGCAGGTGAATTATCTATTATTGCCTGAAGTTCTTCTTCTTTCTTTCTTAAAGTATTTGTAATCTTCTTACGCTCTGCTATTTCACCTATCAATTCTTGTTGTACTTGTTTTAACTTAATGGCATTCCTTATTGTTCCCCTAAGCACATCAATATTATAAGGTTTTCTGATAAAAGAGGAGATTCCCAGATCAAAACATTTTCTTATGTCACTCCCATCTCCATGTCCGGTTAGAGCTATTACTGAACAGTAATCTTGATGCCTAATTCTCAAATTTTCCAGAAATTCAACTCCATTCATCCCTGGCATCCTTAAATCCAGAATAACCAATATAGGTTTTTCTTCTTCGTATTTTGTCAATCCGTCCTTGCCATTTGCGGCTGATATAAATTTAAACCCCATGCCTTTTAGATCTTCCAGTATTGACTCTATTACTATTTCTTCATCATCTATTACCAAAATTTTATTGTTAAGCAAGATGCCTTACCTCCCGTTATGTGCTTTTTCACATGACTTAGTAACTGTACAAGTTATCATATAAATGCGTTATAAAAGACACTTGTAATGAGTTAAAATTTTCTAAATCTAGCTTCTGAAATTATGAACGTTTGAATACCTGTTTCTATTGCCATGGCAATACATATCTATCAGAACATTACCGTGGTGATTGCACATTTGTGTATGTTTTATCGAATCTATTTCATAAATCTATAAAAAAGCTTTGATTGCTTGTAATTTAACATTTTATTATTTTCACGCCAGTATCAGGCTGTCATTCGGCTCTTAACTTATTGGCAACTCAATCCTAAATGTTGTACCTTCATTTATTGTTGACTCACATTCGATAGATCCTCTATGTTCTTGTATAATGCCGTACACAATCGAAAGGCCAAGCCCTGTTCCTTTTCCTATTTCTTTTGTAGTGAAGAAAGGTTCAAATATCTTGCTTAAGTGCTCCCGTTTTATACCTACCCCATTATCACTGACGATGATGACAACCAATTCTTTATCCTTTAACATAGATATATCTATGCTAATTTTACCATTTTTTATGTTATTATCAAAGGCACCAAGAGCATTCTGAAGCAGATTGATAAAGACCTGTTCGAACTGGTTTGAATTTCCCTGGATCACTGGTAGGTTAGGTTCAATATTCTTAATCAACTTAATATTTCTCATGCGAATTGTTTCTCCCATAAGTATCAATGTGTTATTAAGAACTTTTTCAATACTTACTTGTTGTTTCTCCATACCATCTCGACGGCCAAAAACTCTTAAATGGTCTATAATATCGACAATTCTATTAACTTGTTTATAGGATATATCTAGCTCTTTGTCCAACTTACTTTTATCAATGAGTTTATTTTTAAGGTTTCTCCTCAGGCGCTGAACAAAACTACTAATGTATGTTAGAGGCTGATTTATTTCATGTGCTATACCGGTGGAAATCTCACCAAGTGAAGCCAATTTTGAGTTTGCCATCATTTTAATCTGTAATGCCTGTCTTTCCTTCTCTATAAGTTTACGCTCGGTAATATCTTTTGCCACACATACTATACCCAGTGTCACTCCTTGATTATTACGCATTAAAGAACATGAAAAAAGTACAGAAATTTCTTTCACAGATTTTGTCAGATAAATCTGTTCTCTATTTACAATACTGCCTTTCCGTTCCAAATCAATAGCAATAGTATCTTTAAATAAATCTCTGCTTTTATATATCATATCAATAGATTGGCCTAAAAACTCACTTTCTGTGTAACCCAAGAGATCCAAGGTTGCCTGATTGACTTTATGTATTGTACAATCCTGATCCAATACGAGCAGGCTATCCATCATATTGGTTATTATACTATCCACGTAATCTCTGGAAACGGTTGTTGCCTGTAAACTCTCAGTCATTTTGTTAAAATCTTCTGTGAGCTGACCTATCTCGTCTTTAGATTTTATTTCTGCTTTTGCCGTGAAATCACCCTGTGTCACCTTTTTTGTTTTTGCACGAAGTAATAAAACCGGTTTTGTTACTGTGTGTTGTAATTTTGTTATTATCGAAAAAGCAATACCCAGCGAAACTGCTATAACAAGGCTGATTACACTTGCATACCATATCAGGAAGGTATATAGTTTATTCAAATTAGAACGTATGAATACGGTACCAATGGTTTCATTATTAAAAATAATATGTTGAGAAATAGCTAAGTGGTTTGCTTCTACCCTATATCCATCGCTTCGAGGAGAAGGGGGTAAAACAAAATCTTTCCCTATGTTATTTTTTTGAAAAGTTGCAAAAGGTTCTCCACTTTGAGTATAAATTACAGCAAATTCAATATTTGTATCGGATTTTAATGCGCTTAATATCTCTCCTGCATTTTTTTTGTCATCAAAAGCCAGTGCTGCAGTGCTATTGTCCCCAATGATTTTTGCCTGAATAGTAAGATCCTCTATCATTGAACGCCGAAATGTAAAGAACTCATTAATGAGTAATATTCCGCTGCCAAACAATAAAGCAACTCCTGTTGTTGACATGCAGATTAAGATCAATTTGTATTTTATAGATATATTTCGGAGAATTTGCATGTTAATTATCTTTACTTATCTGATATACCATGAACAATCTTTGCCAATCTTAAGAGCTTCGCGCTGATCTTCAGGTTAGCACGTTTTGCTGCGTCTACATTAATCTCAAAACGCACTTTCTCGTCTTTAATATAGAAGTTAATTATTACTCCTTGTTGTGCAAACCCTTTAGTATCACCAATTGTCAATATATTGGTCCCCGCAAGAGTTTGGAGTATTTGCTTCAATCTCTTTTTTTCAGATGGACAGATAAAGACTACATTATGACCCCCTATATCCTGTAATAATGGAACATATTCTATAGCTAACACTTTATCACCTATTGTATTGTACTCGAAACTATCCAGGGCAGTGCCAAAGTGGTTCTTACCAACAACACATAGGTTTATAGCGTCATTAATCCCTTGATCAATTGGCCATTCAATAAAATTAATGATGTTATAAATAAAGGCGGACTTGACCTTATATTCAGCCTTAGATTGGGAGTCCGCATAAACGTAGAGTGTGATACACAAGACAACAACCATTAGAACGATACCAGTTAAGCAAGTCTTTATATATTTAGAATTAAGCTTTATATGTCGATTATTAAGGCGAAAGATCTCTTCAGCAAGTATTCTCATTATTAATATTTAATAGCCTTAGAAATTTATGAAAAAGCATAAAACACGAAAGTATAAACAGAGTAATATACTAGTTAAGTCACTATCGCGACAAAAGATTCATGCTAACAATTTTGATTTATCATTAGTTTAATAGGTAAAAACCTAACTGTTCAATGCTGAATGATTAAAACTATTAATCTTTATTTTTGTGCTAGAGTAGAATCAAAATTTCCATTCTATCTTGACAAAAACTGAACGCTGAATTTCAGAAGATCCGGTTTCTGCTATCAAGCTTTGTTTGTACTCAGGATGGTGCTTGTCAAGCAGGTTTTGACCAATCAGTGACACATCCAGATCTTTTAATGGCTTCCAGGACAGGCGTGCGTCAAGTTCCACATAACTGTCAATCTTCAAAGAAGGAAGATTGTCTGTGTAGCGAGGTGACAGATCAAGCTCTATATTCCCGGGCAGGTTAAAAGAAGACCTTAAGAAAAACTGGTTATGAGGAGTTGCCCCCTCCATACTCTCTGATACCGTATCAAGACTGCTTCTATTAAGGTGCATTTGTACCTGTTGGTAACTATATGAACCTTTCAGGTGCCACCAATCAACTGGTCGATAATCTACCGCCAACTCTACCCCAAAGACCTCACCATCCATCTCATTTCTACCAATAAAAGGAATAAGAAAATGTGTCGGTTGAGGTGTAGTTTCTACAGCAAAAGCTCCTGGCTCGACGGTAAGAAGTTTATCATAATTATTATAATACAAGGCAATATCCACAGATAGGCTATCTGAAGGAATGAAACGATAACCAAGTTCATAAGCATAAAGCTCTTCGGCATCAAAACCATCACTACCAAATGTTGATACAAGACTTGGAAATGGAACGGACGCGCTAACCATCGAATTGGATCTAACATCATTTTCTGCGCGAGACGGAGTTCTTACTGCACGGGACAAGGATATCCATGCAGAATGACGTTCATGTAGTTTCCATAACAATCGAGCGTTTGGCTGGATCTCTGAATCAGTGAACTTATTGTACGATATTTTAGAACCAACCGTTAGTAGTAGCTTGTCCTCAATCAATGTGATCTCATCTTGAACAAATCCACTATAGAGAGACATATAACGGTCATCCGGATTGAAGGAGAGAGAAAATGTGTTTCTGATGTCGTCATGATTAAGACGATACCCTAATCCCCATACAATGTCATGCCTTTCTCCAAATTTAAATCTATGCTGGAAGTCAAAGTCAAAGGTGTCTCGATCTTCTCTAAACATAGCTGACTCCCTTTCCGTTCGGTCAAAATATAGTTGGAGCTCCATATTAGAGGAATCAGAAAAAACTCGCTTCCATCGTGTCAGAACATTCCAACCAGCGAATTCTGATTCGTCGTTAAAAGATTCTTTGAAGGGTGAAGTCAAAATTGGAGTCGATGCATTTGATTCAGTTTCTCCATCGTATATATCTCCCTGTACGATTAGGGAGTCTTGATTATCAACATCCCAATCGATACGAAAGCCACCACGCAGTGTATCCCAACGGTCGTTTGCTTTTTCACCAGATGCTAAAACAGCATTATCACGATTAAAAAATTTGCTATAAACACGAAAATGAGCACTGTTACCAATTTTACCTCCATATCTCAGGCTGGCAAATCCTTGTTGTTCGTCCCCATACCCGGTACTTAACAGCCCCCCCTGTGTATCACTTGCTTTTTTGGTAATAATGTTAATAACCCCATTAACGGCGTTGTCACCCCAAAGCGATGCTCCGGGACCACGTATTACTTCAATACGGTCAATGTCTTCGAGTAAGGTGTCCTGGACGTCCCAGAATACCCCGGAGAATAGTGGCGTATATACCGTACGGCCGTCAATTAAAACCAATAACTTATTGGCAAATTGTCCATTAAGCCCGCGCGAAGTGATAGCCCATGTATTCGCACTAATGTGCGCAACTTGTATACCCGGTACCCTGCGCAGTGCATCAGGAATATTAGTTGCACCGGAGCGTCGAATATCCTCCTGAGTTATTACATAAATTGCAGAAGCCGCGTCTAATAGTCTTTGCGGTTTTTTGGATACCGATGTGACCCTAATGTTCATCAAATCTTCAAGACTCATACTCTTAAGATCCGAAACATCCTGGGCCAGGCCAGGTGTAGCCAATAAAACAAGAAATGTGATAAAGATTAGGATTTTTTTATACTTGTTCTGTGTATTTTTCATGCATTACCTCTCTCGTATTTGTTAGTATCTAACAATGAGCTCTATGAGTAAGAACTTGATCTTACTCTTCTTTCTTCATAGTATTAGGAAATGAATTAACATTTTGGTACTGTTCTCTGGTGACGGAAACATCTGTAGGAAACGTAACGGTTTTGTAATTTTTACTGGTTGTGACTTTTACATCATGGGGAAAAGGATGTCAAGCGCAATTGTATATGGATTCTTTTAGCAATTGTTAATGCCGTAATTCTCAAATTCGTCAACACTTTTGTACGATTTGTTTTACTATATCCGTTACCTCAGAAGTAATGTCAACTATGATTCCCATCAGTGAGTTTTTAGCTTATACTTCAATTAGACATGTTTACTGAGTATATTCTCCCTTTTGCATTGAAAACAAAGAATATTACTGTTATTACGGCTACAAACAAAACAGAAAACAAAAGAAGACATTTTTTACGATAGTCATTAATATGTCTCCTTCTCCCAATAAGCAGAAATTCCCTGTTATAGAAAAATATAGTAATATGTATGCCTTTATGATTCTAAATGTGTATCTAACTAATCTATATATATCGGTCTATTTTAAAAAAACTTTAACAATAAAATGTAATAGTAGCTTTAGAAATTACCTAAGTAACAAGATGATATGTTTCTATTGTGTCTTCGATTTGCAGGCACTATTTATTAGCACTTCGGTTTTTTAGCTGTCTCTTGTAAAAATACTTAATACTCTCACTATTGTGGAATACTATTTTATACATCTCCTCGCATTGCCTATATAATTCCTTTATTCCTCGTGAGACCTGTTTGAATGGATTTAAACAGTCGGCAATGCATATTTCATACGTCATCTCTGTCCTCAGATCATCTTTAAATCTATCTTTTTCTAAAAAAATAGCAAATGGAGTTCAACTCAAAGAAACTATAAACAACCGAAATAAGAAGAATGTTTCAATATATGTTTATGTACAATTAAGTGTAGCAAAACAGATAAGATGTATCAGGAAAAAGTTAGACATTAACTGTCTTAGGTGGTAGTTTAAACGGATGTGACAAAAAGACTTCTTACTTGAATACCGGTCAGAAAATAGAGAACTAATCTGAACATAAAATTATGTGTTATGCAATCCCTGGAAATGTAAAAAATATTGCCGGCAATCTTATTACCGTAGATTATTTTGGTGAGAAGAGGAAGGCACGGAATGACTTTTATGAACTTCAGATCGGTGATTACGTTTATGCCCAAGGTGGATTCGTAGTAGAGAAAATAGATAGAAAGGATGCGGAGGAGATCCTGGACACATGGAAGGAACTGTTCTTTGAGTTGAAGAAAACCGATGCAAAGCTTTCCCGGTTATATAATGATAATACCAATCTGGATAAGGGATTTTTGAAGATTGTTGATAGAGCAACATATGGTAGGTCAATAGCTCATGAGGAGGCGTTAAGATTACTCCTAAGCAACGATCCTGACGAAATAGATGTATTACACAAATCAGCAAATTTCATACGTCAGAAGTTTTTAGACAATGGCTGCTGTGTTCACGGAATTATTGAGTTTTCAAACACGTGCGTTTGTCAATGTACATACTGCGGCATTAATTCAGAAAACACCACACTTAAACGTTTCAGTCTCAACACCGGAGAAATTCTTAATGTTGTTGAAGATGCAGTAAAACGCTTTGGATTTAAGGGAATCGTCCTGCAATCGGGTGAAGATCCATTTTACCGGTCAGAAGATATTTTAGATTTGATTAAAAAGATACGAGAAAATTATCCAGTATTTATCTTCCTGAGTGTTGGAGAAAGGGAAGAGGGATTTTATCGGGAGGCGTTCAATGCTGGTGCCAAGGCGGTCCTGTTTAGATTTGAAACATCTGACAGTAATCTATATTCAAAGCTTCACCCTCATTCATCTCTGGAAAAAAGGGCCAGATATCTTGAGCTATTTAAAGAGATCGGATACATTATTGCCACCGGAAGTCTCATTGGTCTTCCCGGACAGAATGCTGAAAGTGTTATTGACGATTTTATGTTTGCTAAAGAGCTGGGTTGTGATATGTACTCTTTTGGTCCATTTATTCCACATCCGGATACTCCGCTTTCCAGCCAGAATACACCCGATGCAGAATATATGCTTAAAGCCATTTCTGTTTTAAGGCTTATCGATCCCTACGGAAAGATTCTTGTAACAACGGCTCTTGAGTCTATAAACCCACAGACTAGGCGACAAGCCCTTATGGGAGGAGCAAATTCAATAATGCTAAACCTTACACCCAAAGATTATGTTGGATTCTATGATATCTACCCCAACAGGGCTACAGTAGATGTATCTGTAGAGAATCAGATTGCAGACGCGCAGCAACTGCTTAAAAGTATTGGAAGGGCCCCTACGGATTTAGGAATATGAAAAATTTTATTAACGAAGAAAAGATATTTGATACTCTGGGAGAAACAGAAAATCCTTCCCGTAAACATGTCGAAACTATAATTAATAAATCCTTAGAATTAAAAGGTCTCAGCCCTGAAGAGGCAGCCGTACTTCTCAATTGCGAAGAGAAGGCTGTGTTGAACAGAATATTCGAAACGGCGAAACAGATAAAAGAGACAATATACGGTAACCGCCTTGTTTTATTTGCACCTCTCTATCTATCAAATAGATGTATTAACAATTGTCTTTATTGTGGTTTCAGCCAAGATAACTTAAATAGTGAAACACGACTTTTAGATGCAGATGGAATATGCGGGGAGACCAGGGCTCTGATCTCACAGGGGCACAAAAGGCTCCTCATTGTCGCTGCAGAAGACCCTGCCATCAATATAGACTATTTAGAAGAGGCGATAAAAACCGTCTACGATACGAAGGAAGGCAACGGCGACATAAGAAGGGTAAACATCAATATCGCGCCAATGGAAGTCGAGGATTTTAAAAGGCTAAAAAATACCGGAATAGGAACTTATCAGTTATTTCAGGAAACATATCATAAAGAGACATATAATCAACAGCACACATCCGGTCCAAAATCTGACTATATAAAACGGCTTTACGCGTGCGATCTTGCTCAAAGCGCCGGTATAGATGATGTAGGCATAGGCGCGCTGTTTGGTTTGTATAACTACAAATTTGAGGTGTTGGCACTGCTGTATCATACTATGCACCTTGAAGAAGTGTTCGGGGTCGGTCCTCATACTATTTCCGTTCCAAGGCTTGAACCGGCACAAGGCTCTAGTATAGCTTCTAATCCCCCCTACCCGGTATCAGATACTGATCTTAAAAAGATAATTGCTGTTCTCCGTCTTGCCGTCCCGTATACGGGTATAATACTTTCCACAAGAGAGAATGCGGTCTTAAGAAATGAGCTTATTTATCTCGGTGTATCACAAATATCTGCAGGATCAAAGACACTGCCCGGCAGCTACAGCAGTAACAAAAAAGCAGAAGGACAATTCAACATATCGGATGAACGCTCTCTTTCGGAAGTTGTAGAAGATATGACAACCAGAGGATTCATTCCAAGCTTTTGCACCTCCTGCTATCGTACCGGCAGGACGGGTGAAAATTTTATGGACCTGGCCAAACCCGGTGATATTAAGAGCTTTTGTCAGCCAAATGCTCTCCTTACATTTGAGGAATATCTTCTGGACTATAATCCGGAACTTGCCGAAAAGACAAAAGCCCTCATATCATCAGAAATTGATAAAATCAGAGACCCGGAAGTCCGACAGAAGACATCTGGAAAAATAAAGTCTCTCTCCCGTGGAAAAAGAGATCTCTATTTTTAGCGAGTTTTACAAATTCGAAAATCTGCTGTATTTGTATATCCTGAATTCAAGTAATAAGTGCAATTTTCAAGAGTTGACAAACTGGGTTAGTAACTTAGAATAACATTATTACGAATGGAGGAAGAAATGTGGATGATACCGATAAAATTAATGGATTGATAGAAGAGGAAGCATGCAAAAGTGTTAAGATTCTCTTTTTTAAAGATGCTTACACAAAGGAGGGAATAGAGATAAAAGGAGAGAGAATAAAGACGTTATTAGAATCTGAAGACTTAAAGGAGCAAATAAGAGAAACGATAGAGGAAAAGGATGAGGAGACAAAGGCTATAATGAAGTTAACTTTGCCCTATTTCCTTATTTGTCACAAGACTCCGTTATCTGAGGAAGATAAGATGGGGTTTTTCACTGATAATAATATTATAGGTTGTAGTTATGATATTAATTATGATGGCTATTCTGCCAGGTCGGATAACGTTCTTGAACAAAATATTAGATGGTTATTACAAGGCATCAACCGCGATAACTTTAATATAAGACGGCTCCCTAAGTTTGTTTATCCAGAACACATAAAAGACCCTTTTCATCTTACCTCGAAATATAATCGTAAGCTGAATGATAGAGAACTTACAGAATTTAAAGAGAAGATAGCTCCTTTTTGGAAAAGAGGAGGTCATAATTTTTAGTACTCTGACAAAAAGAACCCTTAGAATAACCTTATTACGAATGGAGGTAGAGAGACCATGTCAAAGTCACGCCGTAGAGAAGACACAAAACCTTTTGAAGAACTTACCTTCGAAGAGCAAGCGCATTCAATTAATGCAACAATCATTAATCTGCATAACGCAATTAAACGCCATGTAAAAGACGCTCCTAATTCAAAAAAAACTCAAGAAAAATGTATTGAGCAAATAGGGACGTTTTTTCAGCAACTTATAAAGGAGGAAGAATTATTATGAGTACAATACTTTGAAAAGGAGAATAGTAAATTGACTAGTGTTGTGAGGACTTGCCTGTTACCGAAATTCTCTGAAAGAGAATGAGCAGGCAAACGGATATACTCTTTTATTATGAGTATTTGAAAACAAATCCCTTTTTTTCAATTTGTAAATGAGTATTGAGATACTTCTAACTTCTCCTTAAATACTATTTCTTTCAGAAATTTAGTAGCATCTTCAGCGGGCAAGGGCCTACCAAAATAAAAACCCTGCATAAGATCACACTTATGCTCAAGCAGGAAATTGACCTGCTCATACGTTTCTACACCCTCTGCCACTGACTGTACCCCCATACTTTTTGCCAGAGTGATTATAGCCTTAATAACTGCTTCATCAATATGGTCTTTACCTATACCTTGCACAAAAGGCATGTCAATTTTTATGGCATCAATAGGGAAGCCCTTCAGGTAGTTCAGGGAAGAGCAGATTGTTCCAAAATTATCGATGGTAATACGTGCACCCAACTGGTGTATTTTTTCAAGCAAGATAGTTATCTCTTTAGGATTATCAATAATAGAGTTCTCAGCAAATTCCAGTTCTAAATTACAAGGATCCAGCTCTGTTACAGACAGAATTTTTTGTAACGTATCCCAGAAACATTTCTGCTTCAACTGTCTTAGAGAAACATTTACGGCAAGTGTTGCGTCCTTTGACAAGTAGCCATCTTCCTGCCACTCACGAATCTGCATGCATGCAGTATGAAATATCCATTCAGTGATTGGAGAAATTATACCTGTCTTTTCTGCCATAGGAATAAACTTTTCCGGACTTATTGCCCCTAATTTGCCATGCTGCCAGCTAATGAAGGCTTCCATGCCAATAACGTTGCCATTCATATCAACCTTAGGCTGGTAAAAAAGAGTAAATTCATTTCGGTCAAGCGCATGTCGAAGATCATTTTCAAGATGTATCCGCTTCATTGTTTGTTCATGCAATTCCTGTGAAAAAAACTGATAATTATTTCTTCCCATGTTCTTTGCAAGGTACATTGCAGTGTCGGCAGACTTGCAAATGCTCTCAGGATCATTACCCGCGTTTGGACACATTGCAATCCCGATACTGGAACTGATAAAAACTTCATTATTATCTAACTTATGAAATGGAGCAAGAGTATCAAGGATGCCTTGCGCAACGTGTGCGGCATCGTCAGGATTGCAATCATTAATTAGTATGGCAAATTCATCCCCCCCCATGCGGGCAACTAGGTCATTCTCGCGCACACGACACTTTAACCGATCAGCAACACTTTTAAGTACTAAGTCTCCCACATCGTGCCCCATGGTATCATTAATATCCTTAAAGTGGTCAAGATCCAGAAACATCAAAGCAAATGTGGTGTGACTACGACGTGTTTTAACCAGAGCTCTTAACAGGCCTTCTCGTAATAGTATACGATTAGCCAACCCGGTCACACTATCATAACGTGCAAGTTGTACTAATTGTTCTTCCGCCTGCTTACGTACTTCTATTTCATCCTTAAGCTGATTTAAAGCAAGTTTATTACTTTTAAGGGCAGTCGTCACACTTGTCTCATCCTGTATTGCAAAAAAAGCATAAAATTCTCCATCTTCCTGTGCTGGAATACTGGTAATAAAAGTACTTTGATTACGGAATTTCCCTCCCGGCAGAGGTGATGGTATGAAATATTTATGGAGTTGAGATGAAAAGACAATGGGCGGACTGGAATTGAACACACTCTTTATGCGGTTGGTGTACATATCATTTCCGAGATGTGGAAAATGGATAAGCAGATTTGTTCCAACAATTTCAGTTCTTGAAATACCAGACCAGGCCTCCAGACACCTGTTCCAGAAAATAACGAAAAAATCATTCCTGAGAACAAACTGGCCTATTGGAGAGTGGTCAAGAACAGCAAATTGCTCAGCCTCTTTATTTATATCCTCAATAGTCATTTTTTATATAGTTTATTGATGATTTATAACGTATTGTCGAAAGGACATACTTCGAACACGATAAACATACTTCCTTCTATTTGAAGGTCTTGAATAATAAATGTTGATTTTACCAGAATGATTTTATGATCAGCCGGTATATCATCTATTTTTAAAAGATCTACTAACTCACCTTCCATGTAGTTCGGTAAAGAGTAAGTGACAGGATTTATTGAATAGTTACCTATAGACCCCATTACACCATTAATCATAATATTTCCTACTTCACTTAACGTTCCGGACATTGCAGCGTGCAGGCTGGCTGTTCCAGGCTCTTCATTTATTAGTGCAGCAACCAGTTTTTCAGCGCTCTCTTCAGGAAAGGCAAGCATCGAACTTCCGGTAAATGATCCACTGAAACTCAGTTCTACGGAAGCAAGTTTACCACTTAAACCGACATCACTCTCTTTAAACTCTCCAGCTCGTAGTGCAACAATCGAAGGTACTGCTAATTCGATACGAGATCCCATCAATTCATTGAGTGAAGCGGACGCTTTTCCTATCCCGATGCCAATCAACTCCTTCAAGGCGTTCAAAGGTTTCGCAGGCAATTTCAACATTATATCTGCCCTCCACTGAGAAATATTTCTTCGCCTTTTTGCTTTAATTTCTTTACTAACATATTTCGAAAAAATAGAAACTCCTCTACAAACAGTACCTTTGCCATATTTTTTTCTTCCCCATATAAATTCCTGATTAAATATATATGTTTTGTATAAGCTATTTGTGTGCCAAAAAGTTAACTTAATACCTGCAAATTTAACATTTCCCCTGGAATGCTCTTAATACTTATTTATCAAGAAGTTAGGCAGTTCGTAAAATATAGATTGTTATAATACCGGTCTCAGCTTTTAATATAAAAAATCCTTCTGTCTAATTAATATACATTGTCATCTGTTTTTGTAAGTCAACGATCACTGTCACAGACTTGTTTAGTCACCCTAACACACCCGGTTGTTTACCATCTTAATCAGTCAGTATTTGCTATTTGGTGCAGAAAAAATCAGACGACTAACAACTATTAAAGCGCTATCACGACAGAATATATTTGTCTCTAAAACTCAGTAATGACCGGTTAGGTTTTTGCGTGTGCTGCCTTTGTCATACCCGAACGCTTTTATCGGGTATCTAAAGGACTGTTCATCCTGGATTCCCGCTAAGCTTGTCCTCATGCCTGCCCGGATGAATCCGTTCGCCAGCCCGACAAGCATTCTGGCGGGAACTGGAAAACGGGAAAGAATGTCCGGCTGAATTGGTATAGACGGAATGGAATGACAAATTGAGACAATATATGGAACGCGTCAAAAGCTAACCGGACGCTACTGTCATAAACGAGGAATACTTCTTTGATAATCAACTATTATTTAACACTCTGCAAATAAACTGCGCAACCTCTACCGCCCCATTAGGATCGTTTCGCTCTATTCCGGGCAAATCAACAATTTCATGAAGATAAGACAACCAGCCAGCCCCTTGAAATTGAACCTCAGAAATAGCACGGCCATTCATTTGTTTTTTTACAAACTCTTCAAGTATATCCGATTCCTTAAAATTGGAGCGAGGAATGTATCCGTAAGGAACTCCCGCATGATAGACCTCTGCAAGGGTGCTATAACCCAGTTTGCCGATTACGGCATCACAGGCATTGACAATGTCAGGATGGAAAAAATCAGAGTGACGGGGTAACAGCACTAAATTATCAACAAGCCGCATTGTTTGACTACACCCGGGGATAATAAAATAAATATCACTTTGGTCTGCCAGTCGTTCTAAGAACTGATATTTCTCCGGTATCCCACCCATCGTAATTAACACGACCTTTACTCCTTCCGGGATAGACAGTCCTTGTCTGATTTGCTGCGAAGTAGCCCTTACTTCTCTGCTGATCGGTACCGCACTAAGATCTACGTTCTGGTAAGAGCAAACAGGTTCTGTTTGAATGTGATAATCTACATAGTTGTATATCTTCCTTAGATAATCAACGAATTTACCTACAGGAAAATCTGTACTTATATAGTTTTCATAAACCCAGTCCCAGGTAAAGTTTTCAACCAATACCGAAGGAATGCCGGCTTTACGCGCTACCGCAATCCCCATTGGAGAAATATCACAAATGATTAACCTGCATTCTAACTTGCTAATCTCTTTTGATAAACGCATAATATGAGACTGATCATAAGGCAGGAAGCTATTAAGCCTACAAAGAGTTTCCGGCAAATCCTCACGAAGAGGTGTCTCCTGGACTATACCTATATCCGTCAATAAATTGTGATACAAGAAAATCCCGGCAATTGATTGTTCAAAAAACCACTCGGGGATTGTTGTAAATATTTGGAATTTTATCGAAGGATTAAGCTTATGCATGGCGGCCATTACAGCACAAGCGCGTGCGGCATGACCGTAGCCATGAGGTGAGATGAAATACGCAATTGAAAGCATACTTTAATTTATTTTCTGCAAATCATTGAAAAAGCTATATTATAAATGACTTTCATGAAGCATTACCAAAACACTCATCATGGCAGTTGACCAGATGACATCTACCGGAAGATGTTGTTCACAGGTAGAATCAAGTAAAAGATCTGATCTGGAGGAAAACTCTTCATCGCCTTTCCAAAGTATTATTGTAACCGGGACCCTTGGAAAAGGAAATAGTCTCAGAGATGCATCTCCATAATCCAAAACTTCGCTACCAATTTCTATACCCCTCTGTACGAATCCTTCAATATCACTGCCATATTTACCGGTAATCCTGTCAAGAGGAAGTACGTGTGTTCCTTTAGCATATATATTTCCTCCTTTCAACGTTTCCGGTCTTATCAGCTCTTGTATGGGAGGAATATCCTTTGCGTTTACAAGATACCGGAGAATTGATAATTTCGAATAGTCACCAAGTTTATTCAGTAACAGATCACTCTCTTGTGAATCGCTGTGCATAGCTTTGCCTGTCATAGAGACAATAATGTTCTGGCCAAATGATTTCAATGTATAGGTATTTAGGGGCCTATCATAAGCCACTTTTGCCCTGTTGCACACATCGTCAGGGTTAAGCCCCCCAAGGAGCTCCCAGGCTTTCGATTCACCAGTCTCTGTTTTTAAAGGTATAGTCATTTTTGACAACTATTTAATGTTCTTCTTTAAAATATACTAAGCGAAAATAGTAATGTGAAGTAACAACATGCTAGATTCCCGAATCGAGTTGAGACCTCAGGAATTCCATTACACTATGTAAAACAATATAAAGGCCACAATTGTCAGAATCGCCACAACGTAATACAATAATTTACTCTGAAGCACAGATGTTTTCGTCTGCGTATTTGATTCTTCAAACGCAGGGAGATCGAGCCCATCATACATAGTATCCTCGGACCATCCGGTTTTTTCATCTGAACCACAATCAGGACATGACTTTGCTTTTGCCAGTACCTCCGCCCCACAATTTGGACAATCAAAATAATCGGACATAATGTTATCTCCTCCCCGATAATAATCAAAAAGATATCAGATTGATCACTGATAAAATAAGATCTACCTGCTCGCACATGATTTCAGCCTTTTTGTATTTAACTATCTTAACATTAAGGCATTCAAAAGTTGAATCCTTTTTTTACTAAAGAGTATCAGAAATTTTTTTGTGATAATTTAAGCGTTATCTATATAATTTGCAAAGCGCAATCTCATGATCTTTTTCACAGAAGTTACTAAGATAACAATGTTTTCAACTTGTGCAGATCAGTGATCTAAAAAAAGAATGAAAAACTTATCGTTTTTAAAACTATTTTACTTTCTTAGAATCTTTGTTGAAAAAGTTGATATATACTATAGAATTCTTCAGGATACAGAACAGGAAACTATTGTTACTTTTTTTTAATTATATAGGAGAATTTCAATATGTTAGAGTCATTTAGACAGGAACATACTGAAATCATTAATATTCTCGACAAAATAGACAAATTAGGAGTTAGTTCGAAAGAAGGTCATGAAACACTGTTAATGGCAAAAGAACTCATCCTGAAACACGTGGAAAGAGAAGACAAAAATTTCTATCCGAAGATTAAAAAAGCAGCAAAAAACAATCAAATGCTTGAGAAACTTTTAATTGAATTCGATAAAGACATGGATCAATTGTCACATTACATTCTTAATTTCTTTGATGTCAGTTCCTCGTGTGAGAATAAAGGTACTAATTTATTTACAAATAAGTTCGTTGAAGTTCTTAAAAGAAGAATCCTTCGGGAGGAGAACATTTTATTCCCAGCATTCGAAAAATTACAGAAAAACAAGTATTTAGGTATGAAGTTTGACAGGAGAATAGCAGACAGAAGAATTAGCGAACTACGGTCGGTACCGTCTCAGTATGAGAAGATTGATAGTAGTGAAATAGAGAACAAAAGATCGATAGAAAGAAGGAAAGACAAAAGACATCCCATTCATACATGGTTTATTATATACAAGAAAGAATTCGTATTTTATCTCTTTGTATTAATAATCTGTATAATAGCTGCTGCAATAGGTATTTTTATAGTC
This sequence comes from Candidatus Scalindua sp., assembly GCA_018670825.1. Taxonomy (GTDB): domain Bacteria; phylum Planctomycetota; class Brocadiia; order Brocadiales; family Scalinduaceae; genus Scalindua. Next base: position 44,355 of record JABHIW010000035.1, read on the forward strand.
CATTCGCCTGACACCAAACGTGAATTTATAGAACATACAGACTATAAACGAAAGCAGAAAAAGTTAAATAGAGGCAGAACGAGTGTAACAGAAAATCCGAAAACGGAAACATACTACATTCAATAGAACGGTGTTAAGAATAACTGATATCCGTTTTTAATACGGTATTTATCATTGTTTCCTACCAGCAGGCATATAAAACCACAGGATGATATAGGCAATCAAGCCAAGACCACTGATAAATAGCGAAATAAGAAAAATGACTCGCCATAACCATGATGGAGTATTAGTGTATTCCGCAAAACCTCCACAGATACCAGCTATATTCTTGTCGCGGACTGATTTTCTCAATTCATTCAGATTCTTTTTACGCTCTACCACCTAGCTTCCCTTTCTCTTTGTATACATTATAATATACAAATAATGTTTAGTTAACCAATGCTACTTTTTATCATTTGGTTAAACGCCTGATTATATTTTTTTATTTTAAATATAATTATTGGTATGGGCAAGCCTAAAACGGTTAAAGCTGATGCTCCCGTAGTATCAGTACGGGAAGAAAAGAAAGTTGTTTTTATCTACATCTAAAATGAATACAGGATAATGGAAATAGTTGATGATTACTATATTGTGAAGAGACACAAAGGATTGAAGAACGGGAAGATTGATAAGAAAAACAAGAAGAATATTAATGATGAAATTAGGATTTAAAATTATGGTTTAAAGCTATTGGCTTGGATTCCTTAAAACGGTTTGAACGAATCGCAATTATGGGCGAATCTGTTATTTATCTCTGCTTCTTTTTTTTTATCAAATGTTGGGAGATATCGTCGACCAATTGAAAAATCGTGGATAAATCGTTTCATGAATTTATCTTTATTATTAGGACAATCATCAGTATTAAATAATTGACAGTTATCACATTTTTTTTTGGAGAACATATAAATCTTCTTTATCACTTCTAAAATCTGTTCATGGATTTCTGTAAATCTAACTCCAAAACCAATTATCGTGCTGTCCAGGTGTCTTTTTGCGCGTATAACTCTTCCGTTGCATATTAGGACAGGAGCTAAAAGAGGAAAGCCTATTTTTAAGTTCAGAACGGTATCCACTGCAAAATTCTTTCTGGCATAAAAGAACATACCGGCAGCACTTAAATTCGTTAGATTGATTATATCCCAACCTTGGAAAATCATGTTTTCGTTTCGTCTAACTTGCAAAATTATAAAATATGGTTTATTTATTCTTACATGTTTTCTTTGTTCACCAATCTTATACCTTGTAAAAGATCCTATTTGATATAGAGTAAACCCTTGAATTATTAACAAGTTTTATGCCAAATTGGTTAGTAAACATTTATTGAATTTATAAATAAGTGCTATGTCATCTAAATACATTATTTGACGGTAACTTATGTTATTCCAGGATTATGCTTTTGTTGTAATAGTAGTTTTCAACAGAGAGAGTTATTGGAAAAACAGTGTGCCATGCTACAATAGTGTACTGATCAATAGTGTGCCATTGTATAAAGATATGGGTCTCTTATTCACAAATCAAAACGTGACCCCGTGTCACCATCTGATCTGTTATTTATTATATTTTACTTGATTATAAATAGATCATTTAAATAATTGAAAATATCTAAGAATCATTGGCATTGTATAAAATGAAAGGAAGTAAACTGATGATGAGCAAGAAGCTATTAATAATAACCATAACCTGCTTTTCTTATCTTTTTCTGTTCACTGGTTTTGTAGTTGGCGATAAGTCTAAGTTGGTGGAAGAAAAAATAGAGGAGCATAAAGATAAACAGGACAGCTTAACAGACGAAGAGAAAGCAGCAAAACGAGAAGCTAAGAAGGCTGAGAAAGAAAAAAAGAGAGAAGCTATAAAGGCTGAGAAAGAAAAAAAGAGAGAAGCGAAGAGGGCTGAGAAAGCGAAAAAACAAGAAGCAAAGAAGGCGAAGAAAGAAAGAAAGCGAAAAGCAAAAACAGAGTATCACAAAGGTGAACGGGACAGCTTAACAGACGAAGAGAAAGCGTCAAATTTGAAAGCCTGGGAAGAATCCTGGGAAGAATGGGACAGCTTAACAGTCAAAGAGAAAGCAGAAAAGCGAAAGCGAGAGGCTAAGAAGGCCAAGAAAGAAAAGAAACGAGAAGCAAAGAAGGCTGAGAAAGCTAAAAAGCGGAATACAAAGAAGGCCAAGAAAGAAAAGAAGCGAGAAGCAAAGAAGGCCGAGAAAGAAAGAAAACGGGAAGTAAAGAAGACAGAGAAAGCAAATAAACGAGAAGCTAAGAAGGCTGAGAAAGAAAAAAAGCAGGAAGCTAAGAAGGCTGAGGTAGCAAAAAAGCAAGAAACTAAGAAGGCTGAGGAAGTAAAAATGCAAGAAGCGAAGAAGGCTGAGGAAGCAAAAATGCAAGAAGCTAAGAAGGCTGAGGAAGCAAAAAAGCAGGAAGCTAAGAAGGCAGAGGAAGCAAAAAAACAAGAAGCCAAGAAGGCTGAGGAAGCAAAAATGCAGGAAGCTAAAAAGGCTGAGGAAGCTAAAAAGGCAGAGAAAAAGAAGGGTCGTAGCGATGGTGACAGCAAAAGTGATGACGGCAAACGCGATGAATAGTATTTAATATATTGACACGGGTGCCACTCTTTTTCGCAGATGGCACTCGTGCTTTTATCTTCCACCTTTTACAAAAAACAGATTACACCATTAATAACGTTTGGTTAACCAATGTCATATCATTAGCATTTAGTTAAACGTCTGGTTTGTTTATTGCTGTTCAAACCTTAATCACTGATCAAGGTTTGAACTTGTACACCCTGCATATATTCATTGGTTTGTTAAATGTTGAGACCTGACCCCGTCTCTTCCCCTCTTCATTGGTTTGTTAAATGTTGAGACCTGACCCCGTCTCTTCCCCTCAGCAAAATTCTTAATACTGCAAGCTCACTCTGTTGAAATATGGGTTCTGGTGGGATAATAAAAAAACCTACATCTCTCCTTAAATGAAAAATGTAGGCGTCTGTATGATAAGACAATATTGGTGTATAACTACCTAACTTGTATCAACCGCTCTCTTTTTCCGTCTGCGTCTTACTTCCGCACCTGCAAGCCCTGCTAAGCCGATGCCAAGGAGCAAGATAGTCGAAGGCTCTGGAACGGCGTTGAAGTCCAAGCTTACGCTGTTGCCGGTCTGGTTGATGAAGAAAGAACCGCCGCCAAGGTTGTTGAAAAAGCCGCTGTAGTCTAACATGAATGCGTCGGCAGAGAAGCCCGAGATTCCACCACCCGTGGTAAAGAGTGTCCAGCTATAGTCTTGCGTGTAGTCAAAGTTCGCAAGCAGGCCCGGATTGTTGTTCGGGAGCAGCGAATCGATATCGATCAGAAACGGGTTGGCGTCCGTAGCGGTGATGCTTAGCGTATCGACGATTGAGATCAGGTCCCAGTCTGTGCCGGCGATGCCGTCTGCGTCGTTAATTTCCCACAAGAGCGAGCCGCCACCTTCGAGTATGCCGCTACCCCAGTTCATGGTGCCAGGGCTCATGCCAGGAGCGATTGCACCGCCAGAGTTGATGGTGACAGGGCCGTCGATGAAGCCGTTTCCACCAAGTGTCGCCCCACTATTGACCACGACCGCCCCGGTGCCTGTCGCGGAGCCGCTGCTGTTGTTTACCAGCAGGGTCCCCGAATTAACGGTCGTCATTCCCAAATAAGTATTCGCGTTTGTAAGTGCAAGGCTACCCGCACCGCTCTGGGTTATGTTGCCTGTACCGCTGATCACATCGCTATAGGTCACGTCGTTCAAGAGATTGAAAATAAGCGAAGCGTCGTTGGTGACGTCGCCAGTAATGGAGCCTGTCGTGCCACCATTGCCGATCTGTAGCGCACCGGCGCTGATGGTAGTGCCGCCGGAGTAGCTGTTGTTACCAGTCAGGGTAAGAGTGCCTGCGCCATCTTTAATAACCCCCTTGCCAGTTCCAGAGTCCGTGATTATACCGGACTGTGTTCCTGATCCATTGTCCATGTTCAGCCTTGAATCATTCTGAAGCACGATGTTGTTGCCGATGTTTACGCCATCGCCATATGCAATCATCGGTGCAGCACCGTCATCAGCAATGGTGATATCTCCTGTACCCGCAGCACTGCTGTTTGCCAGTGACAAAGTACCTTTGTTGACAGTCGTTCCACCGGAGTAGGTGTTGCTGCCATTCAACGTAAGAGTACGCGAGGAAAATTTGACAACGCGGCCTGTGCCGCTGATATTCCCGCCGAATGCCTGGTCCTCTTCGGTTCTGAAGTCCAGTATGCTGTTGTTGGTGACATCACCCAGGATCGACCCGTTTATGCCGCCATTGCCGAGCTGCAGCGTACCACCACTGATGGTCGTGCCGCCCGTGTAGGTGTGGTTGCCGGACAGCCTGACGATGCTGTCCATGATGGTCACGTTTCCTGTGCCGCTGATGTTGCCATTAAGCGTTATGTTGGAGTCACGATTGAAGATCAGGGAGGCGTTGTTGGTGATGCTACCGGTAATCGACCCGTTATTACCAAGCTGAAGTACGCCATTGCTGATGGTAGTCCCACCGGTGTGTGTATTCTCTCCAGTAAGAGTCAGTAATCCTGCTCCACTCTTGTGAACCTTAAAGCTTCCGCCAGTTTCGCTGATGACGCCGGAGTAGATTGAGTCTCCGCCGTCACGCTGGAATACTACGTTACTTTGCAGGTCAATATCGTTGGCAATGTCGAGGTTGGCGTCGATATTGATGGCCGTTCCTCCGAGCACCGTAATGTCGCCACTCCCGGCCGCATTGCTGTTGGTCAGCTTGAGCTTTCCATCGCTGAAGGTCGTGCCGCCGGCGTAACTGTTGTTACCGCTCAGCGTAAGGCGTCCCGCGCCTTTTTTTGTCAGACCGCCTGTGCCGTTTATGACATTGTCGAAGGTCAGGTTATTGGAACGATCGAAAGTCAGCATGCCGTCGTTGGTGACGTCACCGGTGATCGATCCGCTCGTGCTGCCATTACCAATCTGAAGCTCGCCTCCGTTAATGGTTGTGTTACCTCCGTAAGTATTGGTACCCGTGAGGGCAAGTGTGCCAGTGCCGCTCTTGGTAAGCCCTCCCAACCCGTCAATTGTCTGTGAGATCGTTGTGTTGTTACCATTTGTATTGAGATCGCCACCACCGGCATTCAGCGTGATCGCCCGATTAGAGGCCAGGTTGAATGCGTTATCAAAACGCAGGGCACCGCCATCGAAGGTAAGCGAGCCGTTGGCGTTGCCCAGGCCGTTGTCAGCCAAGACTGCAAGTGTACCATAGTTGATGTTCGTGCCGCCAGAGTAAGTGTTGCTACCGGTGATCTTCAGGGTGCCTGAGCCAACCTTGGTAACCTTAAAGTTTCCGCCAGTTTCACTGATGATGCCGGAGTGGATTGAGTCGCCTGATCCGGCACGCTGGAGCTGCACATCACTTTGCAGGTCAATGTCGTTGGTAACGTCGATGATTCCACTACCGCTGAAGGTGATTTTATTTCCTCCGTCCACAATAATGTCTCCGCTTCCGGCCGCATTGCTTTTGGTCAGCTTGAGCCCTCCGCTGCTGAATGTCGTGCCACCGGCATAACTGTTGTTGCCGCTCAGTGTAAGGGTGCCCGCGCCGTTCTTGGCCATGATGCCTGTGCCGCTGATCACTCCGCCTAAAGTCAGGTCGTTGGAGCGATTGATAGTAAGCATGCCGTTATTGGTAACGTCGCCGGTGATCGATCCGCTCGTACCGCCATTACCGATCTGAAGTACACCCCCGTTAATGGTTGTGTTACCTCCGTATGTATTGGTGCCCGTGAGGGCAAGTATGCCATTACCGCTTTTGGTAAGCCCTCCCGACCCTCCGATCGCCTGTGAGATCGTAGGGTTGTTACCATTGGTATTGAGATCGCCACCACCGGCATTCAGCGTGATCGCTCGCGTGGCGGACAGGTCGAAGGCACCATTGAAAAGCAGGCTACCGCCATCGAAGCTGAGCGAGCCGCTGGTATCGCCCAGTTTGGCGTCGGCCGAAACAGCAAGTGTACCGTTGTTGATATTTGTGCCGCCGGCGTAGGTGTTATTCCCTGTAAGGGTTAAGGTGCCTGCACCGCTCTGGGACACACTGCCCGTACCGCTGATGGCGCCGCCAAAGCTCAGGTCGTTGCCTCTATTGAAGACCAGCGAACCGTTGTTGGTAACACCGCCATTGCCCCGGATCGATCCGTTGTTGCCGCCGGTGCCGATCTGCAGCGTCCCGTCGCTGATAGTCGTGCCGCCGTCATAGGCGTTGTTTGCTTTGAGGATAAGTGTGCCACCGCCAGTCTTGTTAATGCTCCCAATATCTATGCCAGGATCTTGGATCAAGCCGGACTGTGTGGCAGTGCCGGTGGATACATTCAGGTTGACGTCGGTGGTCAGAGTGATAGCGTTGGTAATGTTGATGTCTGGGGTATATGCAATGGTTGCTCCCCCATTCTGAACAACGATAGTGCTCGTCCCGGCGGCGCTGTTGTTGCCCAGTGCGAGTGAGCCTTGATAGAGATACGTGCCACCGATGTAGGTGTTGGCGCCGGTCAGGGTGAGTGTGCCATCACCTAGTTTTCTCAGCGAGTTACCGCTGAGTGCCTGGGAAATCGTTGTGTTGTTACCGTTTGTGTCAAAACTGCCGCTGCTGAGGGAGATCGCCCTCGTGCCTGAGAGGTTGAACGAGTTGTCGAAACGCAGGGTACCGTTTGAAAGGCTCAGTGAGCCGTTGGCGTTACCCAGATTGCTATCGGACGAGATCGCCAGCGTGCCTCCTCCATTGATAGATGTTCCACCGCTGTAGGTATTGTTGGCAGACAGCGTCAACACACCGGTACCGGTCTTGGTGAACCCGCCGGCACCACTGATCACTCCAGTGAAAGCATGGTCAGTATTGCTGGCACCAATAGTGCCATTGTCTCCCAGCACCAGGCTGCCACTGCCCGTGAGGCTGCCGAACTCCGTAGCCGTCAAGAGCCGCAATGTTGAGTTGCCGTCTACGAAAACATCCGTTTTTGTCCTCAGGGCCAGGGGATTGGTGATTTCCACTATGGCGCCGGTATTTAGGGACAAATCCTTAGTATCCTTCCATAGGCTGTTGTCGCCCGCCAGGATCAGCTTGTCGACCCCGCCGATTGAACCGTTAACATCAATGTCCCCTGTCACAAATTCCAGACTATTATTATCAGGGGTGTTTACAAACCTGCCATTGAGCGTAATCGTGTCCTCGCCAGCTGTCGTATCGTAAATGTTGATATTATTAGGGTGCAATTCGCCAGCAAACCAAAGGTCATTATTGAAAACGTGATCACCTCGGTAGTTGGTGATCCCAGCAGCCAGCACCAATACATATTTGTCATAGGTACTCTGGAGATTCGTCTCCACATAGTCGCCAGGAAACGTGCCATCGAAGACATAGTTGCCAAGGGCGGCATTGCCTATGGTAGAATAGCCAAGATAGATGGATGAAATATATTCGCCGTTGCCCGCAGTACCACCAGGATCCTTCGAGCCGTCAAGAGTGACGTTATATGTCGCATCAACAGCACCGCTGTTGGCTGCAAACTCGACGGCTTGCCAAATCTGTTGTGCACGCAAGTTATCTTCAGAGTCGAGCCAGTTCCCGGCTGTTTCCCAGGAGCCGTCCCCTGTTGCATTGGTAAACCAGGTAAGATAGGATTCCACCCCATAGGCACGAGGCGACGAGGCGACATGCACAAGCGAGAGTAACGTGATGGTAAGCAGTATTGTGATCTTGGATAGTTTTTTCATGAAACTCCTCATTCTTATGCCGTTACTGGCATACCGGTAAACTGAAAGTTGTCGGAAACACTCAAAATATACTCTTTCAATAAAGGTTTTTTACGTATACGGGAGCGTAGAATATACAGAGATTATAAGAGGAAAACAAATGTTTTACGAAAGTAACGCTTTATAAAGCAAGCACACATCCTGCTATCCATCGCATTGGCAATTTTTAACAACATTCTACACTTAAAAATTCAGCACAAATTTGCCAAAATGCATGGTTCTTCAGAAGCAGGACAATCGTAGTAGAAGGCGTTTAAGAAAAATAATAATAAACTAGACTTTTGTCAATGTCGTCAATGATTTTCAATATGGGGGCATGTGTCCTGTGCTTCCGAAATGTATATCTATACATCCCGCTCACAACCTGAACATGATAAAAGGAGTTTTATAAGAGTTATCCCCACCATCACTCTACTCGCTCAAATTTCATTCTGGTGACGGTCTAGTGACAGTATTTTATGGCCTTGAAAAACAGTAAGTACTTGAGACACAGAGGGTTAATAACAGCCCGCAGTGGGAATCGAACCCCCATTCTGTTGTATAAAAAAGGGGTATGGTAATTTGCTCACCATACCCCTCATAAATTTTGGTCACGAGATGGCAACACCTTCCAGGATTTTACCAGCCTCTACTTATTATTTTTATTGACTCGTACTTTTCAGATAGTCTTTTATCTTTTCAACCTCTTTTAATGTTATCAACTTTCTGTGTTCCATGGTATCGTACATAGAGTCGGTTATCTCTGACCACTCGTCAGGAGTATAGTCATAGTCGCCAGTAACCGGTAGCGGGTGACAAGCAGAACATATAAACTGGTAAAGATACTGACCGAACAGGTCCTCTTCTTCCTTATGTAACTCCTCTTTTACTAACTCTTCTTTACGCGGATCCTCTTTGATTAACTCCTTTTTCAGATAGTCTTTTATCTTTTCAACCTCTTTTAATGTTATCAACCTCCTGTGTTCCATGGTGTCATACATAGACTCGGTTATTTCCGACCACTCTTCAGGGGTATAGTCATAGTCGCCAGTGTCCGGTAGTGCGTGACAGGCAGCACATATAAACTTGTAAAGGTGCTCACCGAACAAATCCACTTCTTCCTTATGTAACTCTTCTTTTACCAATTCTTCTTTTGCCAACACCTCTTTTACCAATTCCTCTTTTACCAACTCTTCTTTTGCCAGCTCTTCTTTTGCCAACTCCTCTTTTGCCAACGCCTCTTTTACCAACGCCTCTTTTACCAACACCTCTTTTACCAACGCCTCTTTTACCAACTCTTCTTTTACCAACTCCTCTTTTACCAACTCTTCTTTTGCCAACTCCTCTTTTACCAACTCCTCTTTTGCCAACTCCTCTTTGATTAACTCCTCCTTTTGGATATCCTTTGTCACCGTTGTCGTACAACCTGAAATAATCGGCGGAATAAGAAGCAGAAAAACTATCAAAATTGTATAAACGTTAGAACTTTTCCTCATATTCAGTTCACCTTTCTATAATTATCAATAATGCCTGGCGCCACTTGACACACTAAGTATCTTGTTAATGAACTTATGGAAGCAATCCCAACGTTTCACACGGCGATTCTTAATGCCAAATATGGGGCAAGATTAAACAGAAATATACCTATTCTTGAAAAATGCCGTACTTGCGTAGTGAATTAAGTCGAAACATTCAACTGACGCTTTAAACCACTTTCCCTGAAGCTTATATAACCAATCGTGAGCCAACGAAAAAATCAAGAAACACCCTATAAGTATTACGTAATTAATCACACTACACCAACCGAGAAAATCACGAATTACTTAAACTGTCATTATTTACAACCTTTCCTTATAAATAACAATAAGCTGAAAACGTTTACATAACGTATCGCCTATTCTTTAATATCCCTCACGTAACTTAGTGAGTGTTTGATGCCTCTTGTGTCAAGTCCCTGCGCATTCTCAATCGCAGGGTTTCTGGTTCTACCCATATATTCTTTAAATTTATTGCTTTCCGTATTGCACCCCTCTTTAAGTGGTTAATCTTGCGTCTCTATTAACAGCAGCACCTCAAGGGTCTCACCGCCCTCTATATATTTTCTGTAATTTGCCGCACGCACCTTCTTTTAATGCTATTGATAGTTTCAATGAGCTATCGGAGAAGAACTGAGAGTCGCTAGATAATACAAATCTGAACTGTAAGTTTTGAGAGTTTTATTGATAGTATGGTAAATTAGATTGGTATATTTCGTGACACATGTATCCCTGGCTTCTTTTTCCCCCAGAATACATGTGTTTAACAGTTCTTTTTCTGAAAAGCTATCTTAGTCCATATTTATAGACTTCTATAAGGCTGATAAGTGTTATTTTAATCAAATCAGTAAATTCATTCTCCCCACAATCCCATCTTCCTCTCCCTTGCCTGTTTATACGCTCTTAAAGATCTTCCCTGTTATTTTACATGCATCACTTATTTTAGAGAATAACCAGTGAGCTCATGCCATAGTCCTGAAATATAATCTTTACAATAAAATATACTATTTTTTAGGGGAGGGAAACAGTAACATGCTATTATAAACATAACTATCAGAATGCAAATAAAAGAGTTTCTACTCATATTACAATCCCCTCTCTCTTGACTCTTGACTCTTGACTATGCACTTCTTCTCTGTTAATGATTACGTCCTTTGGGGCCTCAATGCCCAATTTGATTTGAGTATTGTCTATCGTCTATTTGTTTTTTACATAAATCAACTTAAATCGTCCCTTTAGATTTTCACGTTGTTCAATTTCAAATTGTTTAGTTGATTTAATCAAAGGAGTCAGCTTTTGGAAGCCATAGTTTCTAGAATCAAAATTGGGTTGCTTTTTCTGTAGAAGATTCCCAACTTCTCCAAGAAATGCCCAACCATCATCATCTGCTAAATCGGAGATGGTAGACGAAATCAGTTTAATCACTATTGGAGTTATTTTATCGACATCGCTTTTTTGTGAGGCCTTACTCTTCGGGAGTTCAGATTCACTTTCATCAGGTTGGTTTTTAAGAATTTCAATATATATGAATTTATCACAAGCAACGATAAATGGTTTCGGTGTTTTCTTCTCCCCAATTCCAAATACTTTCATTCCGGCCTCACGAAGCCTTGTTGCCAGACGTGTAAAATCACTGTCGCTGGATACCAGACAAAAACCATTAACTTTTTCTGAATATAGAATATCCATTGCATCAATAATCATTGCGGAATCTGTCGCGTTTTTTCCTCTTGTATATCCATATTGTTGAATTGGAGTAATAGCATTTTCCAGAAGGAGATTCTTCCACTTTGATAGCTTTGGCTTAGTCCAGTCTCCATAAATTCTCTTAATGGTAGGATTGCCATACTTAGCAATTTCTTCCATCATCTCTTTCACATAAGCAGAAGGTATATTATCACCATCTATTAATACTGCGAGTTTTAAATCCATAAAATCTACCTCTATTTTGTTTTATACAATAGAACCACAAAGCAATTGTAAAACGTTGAAAACAATTTTTATATATCAAGCACTGTGATAATAAATTCCGAATAATTTTTGACAATATTACTATTATAATGATACACAAGGAATCAGATTACTACTTTGTGATAAAAAAGTGCGAAAGCTCATACACTTGCATCCCTGTAAAAACAAACTTAATTCATGAAAAGCATATCCATCATCTAATGGTTTTATGTCTGATTGAAATGGTAATTCGGTAGATCGAGTAAATATAGCAGTATGATAGGCAGGTTATTGACTAAAAGCAATAGTAAAAATGAACTTAAACATCTGTATTCACAGGGATATTACTGGTGATATGGGGTTTGGGGTGGGTTTCTCCAAAATGTAATACGTCAATACAAAAACAAGTTCTTAATTCCTTGAATCAAGTCTATTTTGAACAAATCTATCAATCATTTTCTTGTTCTTGTATGATATGTTAGTAAATTTAACACTAAAATGTCCTTTTTCAGAATTGCTATCATATTCGCCCTTGTGCCTAATTATTCCTTTAGCCTTAAAAGGTGTTTCGTTGAGTAAGGTAAGGATTAGATCAACTTCCTTGTTAATGTTAAGTCCCCTGAATTCATGAGGGACTATAACGCCAACTCCGCTTGCACTTATATCCTTTGTTTCAAGTACATCCAAGAAAGCATCACCCATAATCTGAACTTCAAGGGGATCGTGCTCTATATTTACACGGATATGTTTCCTTTTTTCTTCCTTTTGTTCAGTGCCACGAATGTATCGTCTTTTTTCTTCCACTAGATTTTTATACCCCCCCTTGATTGATATAATGTGAAAAACGAGAATAATTGTCATAAGCCATATTGTAAATAATCGGCTAATTTAGTTAATACTTTAGTCATAATTTCCTTTTTATCAGCATTTTAAAGCATATGTTCGTTTGAAACTGGGTAATGAGGAGCTGGGTGTAAAGAGGCAGCATGATATCTCAACTTCGTCACCTGATTACGCTTGATATGTGAATGGTGTTTAAGATGAATGATAACAACCCAGACTTTTGTTAGTATTGCCGGTGGTTTTCGGGATGCTTGCATTATGCGTGTGGTAATGAAATTTACAAAGAAAAATCTCCAAAAGAGCTGTGTACGAGTAAGTGATATGCAACAATTCACTACAATCATATTGCAGTCAACTCCACAGGAATCAGCAGGAAGCGAATTAAGTTGTAAGTCATTATTTAATAGTTGATAGAGTCATAACAGACACTAAATCATGTAGTTATGAAAATTGTTAAAAATCCGGTTCCCATCATCTTAAATCATAAGGAATGTTGTAAGATTTTAACTTATTATAGAGAGTCTTTATAGATATGCCGAGAGTATCAGCTACACGTGTTTTATTACCATTCATTTTCGCCAGGGTATTAATTATATGCTGCTTCTCAAGGCCGGAGAGAGACACATCAGCATTACGGACATAATCATCAGTATCCACATACCCTCTGATCTCTTCAGGCAGATCAGAGACACCTATCTCTTCATTGTCGGAAATAATAATAATATTCTCTACAAAATTCTCAAGTTCTCTTATATTACCGGGCCAGGAGTATCTCTTCATACACTCAAGAGCACCAGGACAAAACTTTTTTACTGTCGGACCAGTCCTATGTGTTTTAAGAAAGTGTTGTACAAGTAGCGGAATATCATCCTTCCTATCTCTCAACGGTGGCAGGGATATACGAACAATATTAATCCTGAAGAACAGGTCCTCTCGAAAAGAACCTTTTTTCACCATAGACGCAAGGTCCTTATTGGTAGCCGTTACAATCCTGGTATCAACAAAGATCACCTTGCTGTCTCCCAACCTGCGAATTTCTCCGGACTCCAATACTCTCAGCAATTTTGCCTGAATATTTATTGGCAGTTCACCAACCTCATCAAGAAACAGGGTCCCTTTGTCCGCAACCTCAAAAAGCCCTAGACGTGTCTCATGGGCACCCGTAAAAGCGCCCTTAACATGGCCGAATAGTTCACTCTCAAGAAGCGTTTCCTGAAGAGCAGCACAATTGACAGCAACAAATGAATATTTGTTCCGTTTACCTTTCTGATGAATATCTTGGGCAACAAGCTCCTTTCCCGTACCACTCTCACCCTGAATAAGTACAGTAGAGTCTGTAACGGCAACTTTGTTTATAAGGTTGAAAACCGGCTTCATTTTGTCACTCTGGCTTATCATACCTTTATTCTGGCCCTTGCTGGTAGTCAACCTCTTCAAAGAGATATTCTCTTTAGAAATCTGTCTCTTCTCATAAGCCTTCTTCAAGAGTATATCCAGTTCGTTAAGTCTGCAGGGTTTTGTGAGGTAATCATACGCACCCATCTTCATTGACTCAACCGCACTCTCGATGGTAGCTCTGCCGGTAAGCATTATTACCTCCACTTCAGGATCCATCCCTTTCACACTCTTCAGAGTATTAAGACCACCCATACCCGGCATCTTAATATCGAGTATTATTACCTCAAAGCTACGCTTCCTTAACACATCAATAGCTGCCTCACCACAGTCAGCACAAGCAACAGAGTATCCCATACGGGTCAACTCCTTCTTCATAACCTTGCTGAAGGTTTTATCATCATCCACAAAAAGAAGCTTAATTTTATTTTTCATATTAAGAAATATTTTACAACCTGAAATTAGTCAGACAGAAAACATGGAAAATATCGCACAAATTATATTTTTTCTTAAGAAAGTGTTTAATACACCGATAATAACAGTATATAAAACCCGGATATACATATAAGAGGGAACAGATGATTGACGAAAAAGATATTCTTCAGCAATTTATTCAATCTATTTTACAACATATAGACTCATTAGAGAATGCTGACGGTGATAATGCAACAATAGATGAACTCAGGCTTCTCCTTTCAGATAATTTAGCTGAAAATGGTAACGTCCACGTCAGAAAATCTTTGATGAATAAGAGTGTCCATCTCTCTTTCTCAAATTATAAAGATTTTATGAATAAATATAAAAAAGGGAATATGCATAATTAGGTAATCAGCATTTTCTGTCAATACCAAACCAGGCAGCACGAATCTCTGTCTTCCGACATGTGGCCAACTATGCCGAACATGTCTCTTCATCGACCGGCAGAGAGATCGTAAATGCCGTACCTTTTCCAATTCCACAGCTACTGACAGAAATCTTTCCTTTGTGTTCTTCTATAATACCATAACAGATGGATAACCCAAGTCCAGTACCTTTCCCCGGTGGTTTGGTTGAAAAAAATGGTTCGAAAACCTTATCTAAATTCTCCGGAGCAATACCGCAACCAGTGTCCTCAAAAATTATTTGAATATCGTCATCAACTCTTGTTGTAGTTATCTTAATTTCCCCTCCGTCTGTTGTTGCGTCGATAGCGTTCAAAACCATATTTAACAAAACCTGCTGGAGTTGATTGGTGTCTCCATAAATTGTCATGGTTTCGGGACTATAATTTTGCTCAATACTCAACTTCTCCAACTCTTTTTGTCGTCCTATCAATGTAACAACATTGGCGAGCAGAACATTCACGTTCGCCTTACCAAATACCGGTACCTGCCTTCTAGAAAAATCTAGTAATTTGGAAATTATACTCTTACACCTATAGGTCTCGTCATAAATTGTCTTCAGGTAATCAGGGAAAACCTCTTCATCATCCTTTGACTTGAAATCCACATTCTCCATACGATCCATAAGGCCCTCAGCACAACTTGCGACGGATGCAAGAGGATTATTTATCTCATGCGCGACCCCTGCTGCCAGAGTCCCTATTCCGGCCAGCTTTTCAGACCTGCTCAAACGCTTTTGTGTCTCCTGGAGTCTTTCATATGTTTGTTTAATCTCCTGTGTCCTCTCATCTACCTTTTCCTCCAGGTTATCCCTTGCTTCAACAAGCTGGTCTGTCTTTAAGCGAATTACATTGGACGCCTTTTTTATAACCAGAAGCAGTATAAGGAACAGTAACCCCATACTCGAACCGGTTATGATTACGGCCTTTTTATGTGCCCTTGCTATCTGAATGTCCAATTCCTCCATATTCTGGTATATTTCCATAACCCCAGTCTGTTTCTCTCTATTAACAACCCCTTTATTATATTCATAAACAGGATAATAACTCTCCAGCAAGGATACCTCTACCAGTACACCCTTTGAATCCTTCATTCCCGGTTCCTGAAGCGCGGAAGCGGGTACACTTTTTATAGCAGAATCCAATTGTAAATTTTGACCGCGTTCAAGTATATAACCTACGTGCTCAGAAATATTACTGTAAACAATCTGACCGTTCATATCAAAGAGATAGATCTTCTTCAGGTTAAAACCGTAGATATTACTTTTTATTATCTTGTCAAGGCTGTTAAACTGCTCCTTATTGTTCTCAAGATCAATATACCCATACTTATCCATTGACGGAACAAAGAATGCTTCATACATCTCAAGATTAATGTGATTAACTATGTATCCCGCGTATTTCTCACTTCTCTCTATCAAATCATTTTTCTCAATCCTTGAGAAAACC
>JABHIW010000034.1 GCA_018670825.1 Candidatus Scalindua sp.
AAGTCATTATTCCCATTCACCAATGAAAAATAATAATATGTATAGATTAGTTAGTTTTCGTCCATCAATCCATAAGCATCAAATTTTCAATGAGTTAAGCTTGCAAAAGGCAGCAAAAAGCCTTGCAAAAGAGCTCAGATCATTAGCTGAGTATCATATAGTAGCAGTACAGAGGACTAAGTCTATAGGATTTTACCTATAAATTTTATGCAGGTAAGGACTGTTTTAAGACGAAGCGAATAAAAAAAGACAACAAAGTATTCAGTTTGTACAGGTCAATGATAGAGAAAGAAGCTGAGAAGATTAATAGTGCAGTACTGAAATATATTATTATGTTTGTTGTAATTATTAGTCTTGCAAAGTCCTCGGCGCTTTTTGTCCGGGGAGGAGTGATGTTTAAATTTGTTTTTCTGAATATTATTCTTGGTATGGGTAAGAGTCCTGCTCAAGATCAACAGCAAGAAATAGTGAAAAATATTTCTGCAGATACTATAAAAACCTCTGAGGATTTAAACAATGATGGTATGTATAGAATTATTGGAATTGTCAATAATCACTATATTGTTAAGACACCTGACGGATTAAAAAAAGTGAAGATTGATATGAAAAATAAGAAGAATATTAATGATGAAATTAGAATTGAAAAATTATAGTCTTTAGACTATGGCTTATTACAATACAAAGAGAAAGCTGGTAATAATTTCCTGCTTTCTCTTTGTAAAGTTTTTAAGATTTAGATAGTGCTTATTAGGTGAAGTAATAATTAATCATATTCCTGTAGAAATTACCGTGACCATGTACTATGTGGACGGCCCCATCTAGGTTTTATGAATGTTCCACTTCCTGTTCCCTGATAGGCAAAATCACTACCAGGACCATTATAAACGATATCTAAAATACCATCACAACCTAGAGTATCGGTTAAACATCTAGTATATCCTGTGTAATCTCCACCAGCGTGAAACTCAATCCTTGAACTATTATACTGATTATGTCCAGTACCTAGATAAACGAAAGTAGCTTCTGGCCCAATAAATACTTTATCACGCAATCCATCATTATTCTGATCTCGATCAAATTGTTGATATCCACTATAATCAACGCCACCATAAGATTGCCCAAATGAGTTATTATTTGAAATAGATACTGTTAACAAGATAAAGACTGCAATAAATAATGTTTTATAATAGTTCAAAATATTTACTCCTTTCATTAATTGTAGAATAAACAATTACATCTTATTACTAGTTTATTAATACCTTTTCTTACAACTACAGCATGACTTTTACAATACCTTATTACCTCCTTTCCATATCTTTACAAACTAAAGGTTGAATAACGATTAGTTAACCAATGCCGTATTTTAGCATTTGGTTAAACGCTTGGTTATGTATTATAAAATAGCTTCTAATGATTCAGGCAATATTTGCCCTCCATCTACAACTATCGACTGGCCTGTTATAAATTTTGATTCATCTGTAGACAAGAAAAGGGCAGCATAACCTATATCTTCTATTGTTCCTAATTTTTTTAAAGGAATAGATTTTTCCATTGTTCTTATGTAATCATCTCCTAGATCCTTTAATGCTTCTGTATATATATTTCCTGGTAATACAGCATTTATTGTTATATTGTATTTAGCTAGTTCTAATGCTGAAGTTCTCATAAACCCTAGCATCCCAGCCTTTGTCGCACCATAATGGGCCCATCCTGGATACCCTGTTATTGGACCAGTTATAGAAGAGGTCAACACTACCTTTCCATAAATGTTTCTTTTCATAATGGGCAGACATGTTTTCAGAGTCAAAAAAGTTCCCTTAAGGTTTACTGAATTAACTAAGTCCCATTCATTTTCTGTCATTGTTTCTAAAGGAGATGATGGATAGATACCTGCATTACAGCATAATATGTCAATGTTCCCGAATGTTTTTACTGTTGTATCAACTGCAGATTGCAAATCTGCTGATCTTGTAATATTTACCTTACAATACAATACCTTTCTTTTGGCAATCTTAGAAATTTCATCAGCTGCTTTTTGCCCGATCATTTTATCTTGGCCTACAATTACAACATTTGCACCCTCTAGTGCAAAAATTTTTGCAATACCTTTTCCAATTCCTTTTGTTCCACCTGTAATAATAGCTGTTTTAGTCTTTAATCGTTCCATGCTTAAACCTTATTTTATGTTATATAACGATTAGTTAACCAATGTGGTATTTTCGTATTTGGTTAAACGCCTGGTTATGTTTAATATTATCTAGTGTCAGTTTATTTTCAGTATTCCATTCTTATGCAGTCAAGGAGAGATTTGACCCCTATCTTTTACTTCTTTCATTTTATAAACTTTAACGATTAGTTAACCAATGCAATTTTTTAGCATTTGGTTAAACGTCTGGTTATGTTTGGTTTTGGTATTTCCTTAATCACTAATCAAGGTTTGACCCTGACCTTCATCTTCACTTAATCACTAATCAAGGTTTGACCCCGATCTTTTTTCATAATGTTGATTCTGAAGCATTAATATTCTCAGAAGTAATATCAAACAACACCCAGCCGATAACTGCTATTTGCAAGGTTAAAAATCTATTGTAACGGTCAAAAATCAATGAGTTCCCGGTTTTCCATTTATCCCATAAGATATGGAATGTTGTATCATCTATTTTTTTTGTTTCCATTATTATTACAAGCCTAACGTTTAGTTAACCAATGCTGTGTTTTTGCATTTGGTTAAACGCCTGGTTATGTTTTTTTCTTGTCAATAATAAAGATTTGACCCTGTACACTGTCCTATCCCGATTATATTTTATTTCTTGTAAATTGATTAGGTTTGACACTATCAGTGTCAGTTCTTATTTCCATTTGGTGTCGGTTTTAACTTTTTACTAAAATCGATATTAATAGCTGTACCTAATCTGAGAAGAAAATCATTATCCGTTTCTTTTTTTTCTCTTGTCAAATCTAACAACTCTGATGAATGGACTTCGACACTATGTAGTTGTGCTAAATCAAGAATATCATCTTTT
The DNA here is from genome assembly GCA_018670825.1 of Candidatus Scalindua sp. GTDB lineage: Bacteria > Planctomycetota > Brocadiia > Brocadiales > Scalinduaceae > Scalindua. Next base: position 3,024 of record JABHIW010000034.1, read on the forward strand.
AGCAGGACCAATTCTACGTAATATTTTACAATAAATATTCGTGCTTTCTTACTATTGTATTTTCTAATACCAAAATTAATTGATAACATTATTACTGAAATAATTACAATAAAGATAATCGTTAAAATATATGATCGTAAATTAGTCCCTGGTAATCTGATAACACTAAGATTGGGTACTGCTTGTATGAGTTGTAAAGAAAAAGCAATTACTATAAGGATAAATCCACAAATCGTATCTGCTTTTTGGGTAACTAAATTTTCTATTAATTGAATGCTATAACCGAATCTTGTTTGGCCGATTTCACCAATAACATCTGGTGTCAATCTTAAAACACCTTTTAAAAGAAATACGGTACCAATGAAACCAAGTATAATAGCCGATAAACTTAGAAATTTCTCTATACTCATATTCGATACCTTTTATGATCTATCATTTATCTAATATTTAAATATACAGTTACTATTTTTCTTCTTATAAGGAACAATTACAGTTTGAAATATTAAAATAGCATTTAAAGCAGATTATTTTATTCATGCTGATTTGCTTTTTTTGGATTCGCTTTTAGATGCTCGTTTTCTGCGTTCTTCTTTACGTTTGTTTGCATCTTCAACTTTCCAGTTGTCAATCATTTCCTGTATTTTGTCTAACCTCTCTTGACTTAATCCTTCTATATCATATAACTTCCCTTCCACTCTTTCTTTCCTTTCCTTGGATTTGTTGATTCGGGATTCGTTCCCTTTTTCTTGATTTTTACTTTCTAATTTAAGTTTTATGTGTTCGTAAACATTTTCTACCGGAAATCCGAATTGTTTTTGAAATGCTTTTTTGAAATCAGTAGGTATATTCTTCTTTATACCTTTTAAAATTTCATAAATTTTATTGGGATGTATATTATTTTTTTTTGCAAAATCCTTTTGCTGTATGTCGTTTATTGTAAACCAGATACGTAGTTGCTTCCAGATATCCATTATTTTATTACCAAATTGCCAAATGATTAATCATTGATAAATCTGTATAATTCTTAACGTTTCAGGAAAAAAATCCTTTTATGAGTATTTGTAAATTATTTGGAAAACATATACTTATCATAAAAGTAAACGACTGAACCACTTCTTTTACTAACTATTTGTTACTTTTTCAATGGAAATATTGTCATGGATGGCGATGTAACAGAAAGATACATTGATATCAAAAGAGTATCCAGATACACCTCCCTCCCTGTTAAGACTTTATATGATTGGTCGAGTCAGGGTAAATTTCCCTGTATAAAAATTGGCAGACGTGTCCTATTTGACATTCAAGATGTAGATAAAGCAATGGCCAACTTGAAAAGACCACTTCTTCATCTTGAGAAAACGGTTAATAAAATCATTGGAGACCTCCATGGTAATGGTATATAATCCCGCCGGTAACAGTCATGCAGACACAGTCAGGCTTTGGAATGGAGGTAAAAAATGTTTTTAAGAGGCCGAATCTGGTGGATTAAAGTAAGGCATGATGGGAAAAACGTATCTATTCACCGCAAAGACGCAAAGGGCGCAAAGTGATATTTGTAAGAAAAACTGATGTAGAGAGTATTAGGAATTCATATTTTTCTAGCATATTATTTTGTTTTTCTTTGCGATCTTCGCGTCTTTGCGGTGATAAAATAATTACGCTGAGTAGTTACAACCAAACAAGGGAGAGTTTACTTATCACTCTCAAGAAAGTTATATACGGTCAAGGAAAACGATTATGTATTTGGTTATGGCAAGGGTGGTAAACCATTTAACAGGCATTGGGTTAGCAAATCATTCAAGGATACAGGTAAAAAAGCTGAAATAGAGAACTTCAGGTTTCATGATTTTTGTTCGAAGTTAGTTCAGAAGGGGGCTGATCTTTATTCAGTTGCGGGTTTGGCAGGGCATAAGGATATTAAAACTACTCAGAGATATGCTCATTTAAGTCCTGAAAAATTACGATCTACTATCCAGAAATTAAATTAGCGCCTTCGTCGGACTTTTTCAGATAACATGTCATTCTGAAGGAGGAACGACTGAAGAATCTCTTCACGAGAACCTCATTAACCTTTCGAAATATATTTGGATTACTAACAAGAGATTCTTCGCTTCACTCAGAATGACAAATGCGTATCTTCTTTTATTACAATATTTAAAAAGGAAATTCCTATACAATTAAATACTGGCGACAATTTGGCGACATTGAGAGAAAATGAAAATTCCCAAAATGTTGTAAGTTGTTGATTTGTATAGAGCGGGCGATGGGATTCGAACCCACGACACCCAGCTTGGGAAGCTGGTATTCTACCGCTGAATTACGCCCGCTTTTAAGTTTAGCAGATAATAAGATTAAAAGGATTATATCTGTCCAAACTTTATCATGTCAAGCACTATTGCATCCACACAATAAGGCTTAAAGTCCTTCTGGTTGCGGCAATGTAGGGTATGGTGGTGTGTATTTTGAACCTTGATATGAATTGCGATATTCTAATTCATTGGTAATTGCAGCAAGAACCTCACCCTTGCTCACATTCCATACGGGTGCAATTAAGGAATCTCCATGTGTATCACCAACTAATCTCTGTACAACTATATCCGGAGAAATCATTTCTAAAAAATCACAAGCAAGCGAGACATATTCTTCCATTTTCAATGTCTTAATATTGCCCTTAATGTAATCATCAGCCATCGCTGTATTCTTCGCAATATAGAGATGGTGAAGTTTTATTCCGTCAATACCCATGGCAGAAACAGTTCGGGCCGTTTCCATCATGTCATTCCTGTCTTCTCCAGGAAGGCCAAGGATCACATGTGCACATATTTTTATTCCACCTCTGTTTTTCGTACGTATTATAGCATCTTCGAATGACTTGTAATCGTGTCCACGATTTACCAATCGCAAAGTACGGTCGTGAATTGATTGTATACCATATTCAACCCATACGTGGTATTTTTTAGTATAACTAAAAATAAGATCCAGTATTTCATCCGTAATACAGTCAGGTCTCGTGCCAATAGAAAGGCCGATAACATCTTTGTTTAACAACGCTTCATCATATCTGACCTTTAATGTATCAACATCTGCATATGTATTCGTAAAAGCTTGAAAGTAGGCAATAAATTTTTCAGCTCCATATCTTTTTTTTAAATATTTTACACCTACTTCAATTTGTTCTGTAATGGGTGCGATGGTTTCCCGTACATTTGGACTGAAACTTTCATTAGCACAGTAAGTACACCCACCCACCCCGACCAATCCATCCCTGTTCGGGCATGTAAAACCGGCATGAATCGAAACTTTGTGAATCTTAACTGAGAAATTTTCCCGCAAATAGAAGCTAAAGGGGTAATATCTATGAGTGTTTAACCATGTTTTTTGAGTAGTGAGGGTAGACATTGTGTATAACCTATCAGGTAGAAATTTAGTGTCAAAGGAAAAAACACATCATTCCATAATTTCAAGTTTTCAGTAATTCTTTCCTCCGATTTAATACCGTATATTAATAATAGGTAAGAAGTTTGAGACGAAAAAGATACTAAACATATGTTACTTGAAAAATTTCTTGATGGAATTGAGTTACGAGGTCACGTTATTGATAAATACTTATGGGTGTGATATCTATAGGGTAATGTTTTATATAGATTCGTAACACTCGATATGATATGTAGTTTCGTTGACCTTAAAATTGATTATTCGAATCACTAATAATTTGCAAATTTTACGAGTTAAACAATATTTGCATTTGGATTCTGGGCCTTCTTTATGTTCTTAATTCTCCTGCTCGCTTCACGACGACGCTTATCAGACGGTTTTTCAAAATAAGCATAACGTTTTGATTGATTTATTATGCCCTCTTTATCACACATCTTTTTAAATCTTCTAATTGCTTCGCGTAAACTCTCATTTTCAGAAATCTGAATCTTTGCCATAAAAAAACTAACTCCATTCCCGATAAAATATTAAAAATAGCTAAACGGGCAATGTTATAGTTAAACCTACAAACCGTCAAGGAAAAAGTTAACATTCTGATTATTAAAGCCTTATGAGAATCCTTCTAATGGGTATATATTGCAGTAATTCTACTTAAACAACACTATATATTGCAGATCATAGTTTATTTTATACTAATTAAAACTTTTTCACCTAAATTCTCTTAAATTGCTTCTCAAGTTCAGATATTTTAAATTTAAGTACCGTAGGACGGCCATGGGGACAAAAGCTGGTAACCATGTTGTCTCTTCTTTGCTCTAAAAGTAATTGAATCTCTTGTGGTGCCAGTCGCTGGCCTGCCTTAACGGCACCTTTACAGGCCATTACCTGGACAATTTTTCTTAAAATATTATCTGTTTTGCTTTTAATTTCATCGCTATCAATTTCCTCCAAAACGCTCTGAATAAGTGCATGAAAATCCAGGTTTTTCAAAATTTGTGGATGTGTGCGAATAGCTATTGTGCTTTTTCCAAACTCCTCTATTTCTAATCCTAAAGTTTCGAATTCCTCCCTGAGACTCATAATCGTAATAAAATCACGGGGTGTTAGTTCTATTAACTCAGGAATTAACAGTTTTTGTATTGCAAGTTGTGACGACTTAATATGCTCCCATATCTCGTGGTAAAGAACAACTTCGTGTAGAGCGTGCTGGTCAATTATATTTAAACCATCTGCTGTTTCTTCAACTATATACGAATTATGGATCTGTATGTGAGAAGTAAGCTTATTTTCCTGTTTGAATAAAGAGTTATCATCTAAAGACGGCAACGCTACCGGTTTATACTCGTCTTTGTGATAGGGAGTTTCTTTGTCCGGAGACGTTGAAAAGAAGTCTGACATAGACTTCATCACCGATTCTTTTCTTTCATCCAATGAAACGTCTATTTCCTTTCCGTGTTGCGCCCCAACACCACCCACAAATGTTTTGGTAGCCGTAGTAGAAGATCCAACGTTGGGATGATTATGTTGGCTTGTAACCTGAAGCGAAGAGTGGACTTCTGTCTGCATAAGGGCTGAACGTATTGTGGCATATAACTGATCGTGAATAAGCCCCGTATTTTTAAACCGAACTTCTATCTTTGTTGGATGTACATTAACATCCACTTCCCTACTATCAATCTGAAGATTCAAGAAAACGATGGGTGAGCGTCTGGACATCAAAAGGTTTCGATAAGCAGAATTTATAGCATGAAAAATTATATTGTCTCGAATATACCTTCCATTGAGGAAGATAAACTGCATTTTAGTATTTGGACGATTATGTGTTGGCGGCAGGATATAACCATATATAGAGAGATCAGACTCTTTTAAATTTATTTCAATAAGATTTTCGCCTATTTCTTTTCCAAAAATAGTATTTATTCTTTCCTTTAGGTTTTTGGCAGTTGGAAAGGTCAAGACGTTTTTACCGTTATGGATGGTATTAAAATGGATGTTTGGATACGATAATGCAAACCTTGTGACCATTTCTGATATATGGGCCATTTCAGTTTGTGTGCTTTTGAGAAACTTGCGTCTAACGGGAGTATTATAAAATAAATTTCGGACATCGATCTGTGTGCCCTCTGGTGCTCCTTTTTCTTTGATCTTGCCAAGATTTCCTCCCTCAATCTGGATTTCTGAACCAATTAATGCATCCTTTGTGCGGGATATAATCCTTGTCTGTGAAATTGACCCTATGCTGGGAAGAGCTTCCCCCCGAAACCCCAGTGTATCAATAGAGAAAAGATCATCATCGCTTCGCAATTTGCTTGTTGCATGGCTTAAAAATGCTATCTCGACATCATTCCCGTCCATTCCCATACCATTGTCAGAAACCTTTATAAGCTTTTTTCCGCTCTCCTCCAGTTGTACCTCTATATGTGTTGCACCGGCATCAATAGCATTCTCAATCAATTCTTTCAAAACCGAGGCAGGGCGCTCTATGACTTCACCGGCAGCTATTTTGGTTACAACCGTTTGTGGTAAAACCTTTATTTTAGACACTTAACCTTCTCCTTAATCTTTTCCATAAAATTTCTGTATCTTTCTCCTTTATAAGACACATTGATGCCTCTTAACGTTTTTCCCAATATCGTAATGGTAATTTTTATAAACTCGTCTGGCAGGCATTCCACTACTTTATCCGCCCATTCAATAATTGATATACCATCACCCCAGAAAAATCCTACACAGTCGATTTCATACATTTCGTCCGCTGATTTCAACCGGTATGCATCAAAATGATAGATCGGCAACCTACCCTTATATTGCTTAACGATCACATAGCTCGGGCTTGTAACTGCTTTTCTGTCCTTCACGCCCTGGCCTTCTGCGATCCCCTTAGTAAAATGTGTTTTACCGGCACCCAATTGGCCAATAAGCGCTACTACATCACCTGCCTTGAGAAGAGAACCTATTAAACGACCAAACTCGATTGTCTGCTCAAATTCTGCAGTTTCTATGTGGACGGAATTATCACAAATAGTAAATTTTTTTTTATTTAAAATGTTTATATCCTATTGGTTTTATTTTTTTTAACTTACCGTCGGTGTCCTGCATCTTTATTCCTTTTGAGTTGTTAATATGGCCTATCTTTGATAACCGTGCAGGGAAAGACCTGGAGGCTAAAAGTTTTTTTGACTCTTTACTGGAAAGCGTAAAGAGCAGTTCGTAATCCTCACCATCGTGAAGAGCATGATGGAGTGTTGATAATCCGGTCTTATGCGCCAGCTTCTTTGCATCTTCAGATATTGGAACTTCATCTTCATATAAAACAGCGCCAACCCCACTCTCCTCAAGGATATGTCCCAAGTCTGCCGCCAGGCCGTCACTAATATCTATCATAGAATTTATACTAAATTTCTTATTTAGTAACAGACCCTCTTTCAAGCGCGGTTTGAACATGATATGTTTTCCTAATATTGATCCGCCTAGTGCCCCTGTTATCATTATGACATCGTCCACCATAGCGCCAGAGCGGGTTATGGGTTTTAGTCCCTCATTTTTGCCATACATCGTCACGTTGACAACTACTGTTTTTTTACTGCTGACAATATCTCCGCCTACTATTTTAATATTAAAAGCATCGGCCATCTTCTGAATGCCAAGGTACAATTCTCTAGCAAACTTTGTCTTAGTCTCTTTAGGAAAACAGATTGAAACTACTGCATATTTTGCCAAACAACCCATAGCGGCGATATCACTAATACTACAGGCAATCGACTTTCGTCCTATTTCTCCAGGCGTATTCTTTTTCAGATCAAAGTGTGTACCCTCCACCAGCATATCCGTGGTAACCAGAAACATCTTGTCACCATGAATCCTGATAGATGCACAATCATCACCGATACCAATGACGATGTTCTTCTTGTCCTTTTTTTGATTACTTTTAATCCATTTTATAAAAGAGAATTCATCCATCTTCAGTAAATATTTTTTATCAACCGGCGAGATATATTGTTCCGCACTATAAGATTTAATTGTGTCAAAGCCTTAACTTCTTCTTGATTTCTGTAATCTCATTTACTACCATTTAATCACGAAAAACTCAATAGTTAATCTTCCCATTATTACATGATTTGGGATAGATTGGTAATTTTAAGTGGCTAAGCGTTACGCATGTATCACGGTAAATCAAATATTGAATCTGTTCAACCTATTTCAATTACTAATTTTAAAAGAAGGATATAGTCTAATGAAAAGGTTTAGATCCGGGAAGAGCCTTATTCTCTGTATTATATTTTGCATTTTTAGTAGCTCTGTAGCATTTACGGACGAGTCGCGGGAATCAGCCAGTGATACATCGGTTTCTCCTGGCAAGAAAGTGTCCATTGAGTATGCACTCAAACTTGAAGACAAATCAGTAATCGATTCAAATGTAGGCGCTGGGCCATTAACCTTTATGCAGGGATCACATGAGCTTCTGCCAGCCCTGGAAAATGCATTGGAAGGTATGAAGATTGGAGAGTGTAAGCAGATCACTGTCATGCCGGAGGAAGGTTATGGGCCTGTAGACAAAAATGCTGTTATTGAGTTGGATAAGGAACAATTTTTGCAAGATGAGCTGGAAATCGGTACAGTACTTCAAAGTCTGAACTCTGACGGTCAGCCGATTTATGCCCAGGTCGCAGAGATTAAAGAAAAAACAATTCTGCTTGACTTCAATCACCCTCTGGCAGGCAAAACCCTTTACTTTGATATAAAGATATTGGACATCCAGGAAGTACCAAAGAGTTAACACCTTAGTAGATCTTACAATACTATGCAAAGCCACAACGGAAGAGATTTTGGAAACATATGCACCAGTAATTGCGTGTACTGCTCAGTTGTATATGAAAAAACTAAACCACTATGCACTGAAAGTGCATAGGTTTAACGGGGACTGAAAGTCCCTTTGTTTAATAGAAACACATTAACCTTTTTGTTTGTCATTCCCGACTTAGATCGGGAATCCATATGCTCAACACTCTCTAGATTC
>JABHIW010000033.1 GCA_018670825.1 Candidatus Scalindua sp.
GGCAACACCAACCCAATACATCTTCTCTACATACTTTTCGATTTCAGGAGAAGCTTCACCTTTAAGGGCAACAGTGACTACATTTATGCCCTGTGCTTTAGCGCTCTTGGCAAAGAGTATCGGGAATCTTCCATTACCTGCGATCAGTCCTAATCTTTCCATGTTAATCTTTGGAGTTGCTTCAGCCGTTTACTATTACCTGTTCCCATCTAGTCTACCCGAGTATTGTATGCCGTGAGTATTAGGACGAGTTGAATTGGAGTGCATCATCCCCGTAATGATACAATTTAAAGCAGTGACACCTGCCTAACAAACTGGCGGGCAGGCGGTCACTGCATTCCAAAAAAAGATTTATTTTCCATCCGGCCCTAATCGTTCTTCCAGCCGTTTAATCTTCTTCTGTAAATCTTTTATCGTATTTTTCATCTCCGGCAATTTTTGTATAAGGACAAAACACTTTCTCATTCTTTCGATCTCTATTGCCGGTGTACCCAGGAATGTTCCACCAGAAGGAAGATCTTTTATAACCCCTGACCACCCCCCTACCTGCACATTGTCTCCCACCTTGATATGGCCCGCTACACCTGCCCCTCCTGCCAGGATAACGTTATTACCAATCTCAACACTACCGGCAATACCGACCTGTGAGGTAATCAAAGTGTCTTCACCAATTTCTACATTGTGCGCAATCATTACCTCGCTGTCTATCTTTGTGCCTCTTTTGATCCTTGTCTCCCCCAGTACACCACGGTTGATTGTAGTATTGGCGCCGATATCAACATCATCTTCAACTACCGTAATCCCAACCTGAGGTATTTTACAGTATGTTTTTCCATCGGGAGCATATCCATAACCGCTGCAACCAATTACTGAGTTACTATGAATCACTACTCGCTCTCCAATTATTGTTCCTTTGTGGAGTACGGTATTCGGATGGATTACGGTATCCTTCCCTATTTGACAGTCATCCCCTACATAAACACCCGGATATAAAACCACATTATCAGCCACCTTTACATTTTCACCGATAAAGACAAACGGGTAAGCTGTTACATGAGAGCCTATTTCGGCGGAATCACTTACGCTGGCCGACTCATCCAATGTCCCGGGATAAACTTTCTCCGGATTCATCATCAGATCAACAACCTTTGCAAACGCAAGGTAAGGGTTTTTTGTAACCAGCAGGTTTTTACCCTTTGCCTCAATTCCCGGCGATACCAGGATTGCTGATGCCTCTGTCTCTTCGATCTTTTTGATATATTTTATATTGGATACAAAGGTGATATAACCTTCCCTGGCCTCATCAATCGTCATAACACCTTTTATCTTTATATTTTCATCGCCAATCACCTCTCCACCCAGGTAATCAGCAAGTTCTTTTAGTGTTTTTTCCATTTATATTTACTCCAGAATTCAAATGTCATTCCCCTGATTAACAGGTACTGTTCTACTATAAATTCTTTTTATTACAAATAAAATTAATATTAAAAAGAACCAAACAAGCACTCCTGTTACTAACTTGCTATCACCAAACAACCATCCCAGCTTTTCCCTGACACGAACGAGGAACATACCATCTGCCTTCATCATAAATACCATTCCTGTATGCAGACCGATGGAGAGATATAATGATTTCGTTTTAATAAATGCGTAAGAGAGCACCACGCCAACTAGAAAAAGCCCGATAATTGCCGGCAGATTTTTAAAGAACTCAAAAAATATTGGCTTAAAAAATTGTGCTATGGTAACAAAACCGACAAACGGCTGAAAACCCGTAGACACAAAGACATCAGCCTTAAAAAAATGAAGCATCGAGTAAATCAAGCTACACGCACACACAGCCACAGGCAACGACATACTTTCCAGAAAAGACTGTAATACAAATCCCCTGAAAAGTATCTCTTCTATAATCCCTATGAGACAGCCTATCAAGGCATATTTAATAATGTATAATATTGTAACCCCAGCAGAATCATAATCTATGTGGATAATCCACGCACCGGTAAGAAGCCCGAGTCCATAGTAGATAAGGAGCGGTGTCCCTGCCAGAAAAAACCCAAATAGGAACTGCCTCAGGAATCCGGGCCTTATCTTTAAACCTGAAGAAACCAGAGCACCAAATCTCAGTGATTTTCTGAAGACAATAAAGATAATCAAGGCAACCACCATCAATATCCGCCTCATCACCTTGCCAAAATCATACATACCATTCTCATAATCAACGGTATCCGCCATGAACCCTGTCTTTTCTAACATAAAATCCAGAGGCACTTTCTTAATGGGTGCAAGGATACAACTGAAAAAAAGTATGATTAAAAATAGGAAAATTATTTTCTTATATGATTTCATTTATTAAATAGAACACAGATTTTCGCAGATTGACACGGAAAGAAATAAAAACTAATGAATTCCGATTGTAGGGTTCATAAACCCCTTAATTAACTCATGACAAGTGGCAAATATAATTTGCTAACAAGTGGGTGTATGTGAACTGATATATGGGATTTGGAATCTAACACAATACCTGTAAACAGTCAAGCCAAAAGCCATTATCTTTCGGTATAAACCGTCTGGCAGTAAACGTCTTAAACCTATCTACAGGTAAGAGTTGAAGCCCTGCCATTTCTGTATACTGTTGATCATGGATTCAAACTATCTGGTTTCTGGGTTCCCATTGCCATGGGAATGACAAGTCGCTTCATAATCGCTCAATTCTGGTTAAAATTAATTGACAAAAGAGTAACAATGTATATAAGATTGCGCTAATCAATACAATAATATGAAAACTAGGTAGACTTTTGTGAATAATAGTAATTCATTATTCCGGATATCATTATAATAGAGATGTTATCCAGAAACTGCTTAATAACTAGTTGGTTTCAATGAAGGAGGCACGTCATGGTAGCAAAGAAGAAAGCAGGAATCCCAGGTGCAAAGCGGAAGTCATCCCTAAAGGCACCTTCTAATCGTCGCAGCGACCCCTCCATGGGTGACGAAGTCCAGAGCTACGTTTCCCAGATGGAAAGCCTATATTCTGCACTTTTCGCGACCATGGATGCCCTCACTCAACGCTTATCTAAAAATTTAGACGAAATGCAGAAATACGTAAATGAGAAGGGAATTAAGGAGCAGATAAAGGATGGCAATGCATCCTATGTTCTGCAAAGCTCAGATCTTGCTGGGTTTGAACGCCGCAACAAGGAGGTTGCAAAAAGCGCAGATGCTATCATAAACATCCCTGCAACATTCCTTGTTTCTCTAGTTTGCAAGTACGATGCGTACCTCGGTAGACTTCTGAGAGTAATCTTCGAGAAAAAACCGGAGATTGTTAACGCATCTGAAAAAAAACTGACTTTCAGTGATCTGTCAGACTTTACATCCATAAAGGCCGCCCGGGAGGCGATCATCGAGCGTGAGATAGAAGATATTATCCGGGAGAGTCATACTAAGCAGTTCGATTGGATGGAATCGCACTTTGGACTCCCGTTACGGAAAGACCTAGCGTGCTGGCCTGGATTTGTGGAACTGACTGAACGCCGTAACCTATTTGTTCATTGTGACGGCATTGTTTCAACTCAATACCTCTCCGTGTGCCGGACACACAGCGTTGTTCTGCCTGATAGTGTGCATCGCGGCTCTCAACTCGCAGTTAGTCCGGACTATTTCAAACAATCATTTACTTGTCTCTTCGAGCTGGGAGTTAAACTGGGGCAGGTTCTTTGGCGCAAGCTCTTCCCTTCTGAATTTGAGGCGGCAGACGAAAGTCTCAATATGGTTTGCTTCTCCCTTCTTGTCGATGGCAAGTACGCCCTCTCCCGCATACTCTTGGAGTTTGCCACGGGCACCCTCAAGAAACACTCATCTGAGCTGAATAGGCAGAGGTTTATAGTCAACCTTGCACAGGCGCACAAGTGGGAAGGTGATCAGGAAAAGTGCGAGGCTATACTATCTGAACATGACTGGACTGCATCGTGCTTGGAATTCCAGCTCGCCATTGCGGTTCTACGTAACGATTACACCAAGGCCGTCTCGGCAATGCGTGAAATGGGCAAAGCCGGTAGAGTGAGTAAGACTGAGTATGCGGGATGGCCGATCTTCAAGGACTTCATCAAGTCTGATGAGTTTGAAGGAGGATACAAGGCGGTATTTGGTGAAAACTTCATCGTCACCGAGAAACCAGCAGCGACACCCACAAAGAAGACACAGAGCCGAGCAAGAGCATCCACTGCACCTCGTAAGGCGCGCACCCGTGTCTCCCGAGGCCGGTGATGCTCAAGTCGAGTGCTACCAATTAATAATAGTCTTTCATGATATGATTCTGATCCAGATCTACACCCTGACCATCTTATACGCAGTTCTGAAAATCACCAAAAGCATTCCGGAACCGAAACAGCCGATTGCGATTAGTGTGAGTGGTATGCTCGGGTTATTTTTTGTAGTAACAACTACTGCCGGTGTGGATTTTATATCTTCGAAAACTACATCTATTCCATTAATATTTTGAACATTCTGCCTGCCGATGCGAACGTAGGTTTGATTATATTTATTATCGTCACCCTTTGAGACTAACAGAATAACAGGTCGAGGGAACTGTGGCGGCATGTAAAGGTTCGCCAGCAGTACTCTTAATCCATTAAGCTCTATAACATCCTTTAAATTTAATGTCCTTGTTTGCCCGTCAATATTCAATACTACCGAGTTTGGCATGTTCCCATAATTTCGCAATAGAAACGCTTTGGTCCCACTGTCTAAAAGCACAGGGTTGTTGTAACCAAGCGTATCATCAAACTCTTTCCCATCCTTCCTAATCTTCATCTGGGCCTTTATTTTTCTGGGCATACCATTGGGATACGTAGTGGAGTCGAGGCCTGTTACCCTCAACTCATAATCGCCTGATTTAACCCATGCATCGGCAATCGTGATTGGCCCGCCTGACTCTGACCATATACCGCCGACAAGATGCGCTACCAACGTAACCAGGAAACCAATATGCACGATTGATGCACCGTACAAAGCAACCTTTTTGGAACGTGCCTTTACTTTTCTGAGGATAGAGTCCAGCGTACAGATAAAAATACAGATCCCATACATGGCAAAGGCAACAAACATTAAGTAGAACCAGGTGTGTATCAGTTTAGGTTCATTAAAGAAGAAGGTAATGTCCTCACCTGAAAGACCTTCGTATGATTCCGGACAGTAGTTCATTATAAGACTGCCTATTATGAGGAGTCCTGTAACAGCAAACCCTACTATTATTCCGGTTTTTTGAGATTTTAGAAAATCGTATATATGTTTCATTTTATATTAAAAACTGTGCGAACTTCGAATAAGAAAACTCGTACCGACATACGTTGTCAGCAGTATAACAAATCCAACTATGGCCAGTGGTGTCTTGTACTTTCTGGCTGCCGGCCAGTAATCAAGATGGATGCAAGTAGCATAAAAGAACCAGATAATCACAGACCACAGCAGCTTTGCATCCCACAGGAAATAAGAGCCCCAGGCCACATATCCCCACAGGCCGCCAAAGATCATAGATATTGAGAATGCAATAAATCCGTATTGAAAGCCTGCATCTATTATATTTTCAAACCGTCTTTTA
>JABHIW010000032.1 GCA_018670825.1 Candidatus Scalindua sp.
GCCGTGTTCGTAGCTACTTGTCAACATGCCGCAAGCAGGGAATTAACTCAAGCAATGCAATGGATATACTATTTCGTGGAGAATTACCTGACTTTATAAATTAACATTATGTGTTGTTGTGCTTACTGTGAGTAGATACAATCAATTAATATATCTCCCAGTGACTTACCATTTATTTTCTGTACCTCCAGGGCTTCCTCTATCTGCTCTTCACTTACCATTTTCTTTTCTAACAACAGCTGTCCGAGCTTTCCTCTTGATTTTTCTATGGTTTTCATAAATTGTTGTTCCTTTGTTACTGAAGGTAAGAATGTCATGCTTTTCATCCAAAAAAAAAGGCCCAAATCAGAATAAATATTCTGACATGGGCCTTCTTATATTTAAGATTAAAGCGCTAGGTTAAATACACAATTTGCTAAAACTGGTAGCCTGGCACTCTTCTATTAGAAGACCCATGGTTTTGCGTCCCAACTTCACAGTCGGTTTGCCTTTTTCAGAAACAAGAAAATTATCTAATAAACGCTTATCGGGTACGAAACGATAAACTTTAGTTTTTTCTGAAAAAAATTAATACATCAAAAATTAAAAAACAAACAAGAACCTTATTTCTTATTAGGTCATTGTTTTATGTTTTTAATGGGCACTGGTGGATATCGCATTTAATGTACCAACGCTTGAATATTAAAACAAAAATATTTTGAGATTGAACCTAAGTATTCAAATCTAAATAGGATGAGGAAATAAGAAATATTATAGTTTGAAAAGAATAAGGGACGGATTACTAAAGGGTGTTAAATACACTGCTTTAGATTGGCACACAAATGTGCCAGATTGAAACACAAATGTGTCAGACTGAGATGCAGATGCAACGAAATATTTCGAGATACATGTAAAGGCATAAAAAAGGAGAGGATAACTTAGATTATCGCTTTCCGTAAAACAAGAAGGAACAAGCGACGAGAGGTATCAAAATAATTTGGATTCCGTATACCCCCCCCCTACCGTAAAACGACAATAGATGATTTGTCAGTAGATAGTATTTCTTTGTATGTCTGATGTGGAGCAATTCTCATGGACATGAAAGAAAAGGAATAATGAGAAATAATTTCTGGAAAAATGGCAGTATAATATATTTTGTGTAAACCTCTAAAAGGATATCTTTAGCTCGGAGGCTTGATTATGCTTATTAGAGTCTGTCAAGAATATTGTGTAAACCTCAAATTCTGTTTTATAAGCAATGATCTATCCTTTCACCAAAATGAATTGATAGTTGCCCAATAATCAAATTCTAATTACGAACTCTTATTAACCTTTTTTTCATAGGTGCAGTTTCAATCCGCGCTCCCACATGGGGAGCGACGCCCGGCAAGCCGTTCGGGAAGTGAGCTAAATATGGCGGGGTCAGTCCTCGCATTTAAGTAAGTTCTTGACTAATCGGTTAAGAATTTTATTCTTTTTCAGCAGTGTTCGGTTCGGTTTTTGAGTGTGCTGCTTTTGCCATACCCGAATTCCTTTATCGGGTATCTCAGTGGCTCGTTCATCCTAGATTTCCGCTGAAAGCATGCGGAAATGACAGCTCTGGAGTGCTAAAACTACCCAAACACTACTGATCCTTTTTGTCTTTTAACAGTATTAATACAATGTGGTATATCGCCAGAACGGCCACAGATTATGTGTTCTAATCGCCAGTCATTACAAGAAAAACCGGATGTATGACGAGGTATTGGAAGCAACGAGTACTGCGCATTGATAAGGTTTGAGCATATCAAATCTGAAGGCTTGGTCGACATTAAATCAGGTAGTAAACCTGAGGCAAAAAACACTTGCCTAAATCCCTTGTATGCCTATAATTCACACTTCCTAACCGTTTCTATACTATTACTTCTGAGCAATTAAAATCTATGCATATATATAAAACATATAAAGTTATACATCTTTCAAATTTTTTTAGGGGACAATGAATATGTTTAAGTCGAATTATTTTGTGATACTGGCTTTATTGTTTCTCCTTGCCGTTTTTACCTCTTCATGTGCGACAACACCTGTATCTCAAGAAAAATCTGAGTACATAGAGAAAGCCGGACACTATGAAGATATGGAGGATTATGAGGAGTCCGCCCGTTGGTATCGTAAAGCGGCTGATCAAGGAGACGCGGATGGACAAGCCGGACTGGGCTATATGTATTATAAGGGCCTTGGTGTGGAGCAGGATGATAATGAGGCATTGAAATGGTTTAACAAAGCTGCTGATCAGGGGAATGCCCGCGCTCAAAACAATCTTGGGGGTATGTATTATTATGGTCATGGGGTGAAACAAGACAATAGTGAGGCATTGAAGTGGTTTCACAAGGCGGCAGAACAGGGATATGGGGCTACTCAAAACAACCTGGGAGTCATGTATGAAAATGGTCAGGGAGTGGAACAGGATTACGGGGAAGCGGTAAAATGGTATCGTGCGGCGGCAGAGCAGGGAAATCCTGATGCCCAATACCATCTGGGTGGTATGTACGCATTAGGGCGTGGGGTTGAACAGGACGTAAACAAAATGTTCATGTGGTATCATAAAGCGGCGGAACAGGGGCATCCGGTTTCTCAGTACAATATAGGTATTATGTGCGAAAATGGACATGGTGTTGAGCAAAATAGCACGGAGGCAGTAAAGTGGTTCGGTAAGGCGGCAGCACAGGGTTTTGAAGAGGCAGAAAACACATTGAAACGTATGGAAGTTGAGTAAAAATATTGCTACTCGTTTTGGTACGAAGCAAAAAGGTTTCCGGTCTTTGCTAACAGTGTATATTATCCGTATACATCTTGTAATATCTTATTAAGGGGTAATGAACATGTTTAAGTCAAATTATTTTGTGATACTGGCTTTAGTGCTTTTCTTTGCCATTTGTACATCCTCATGTACAACGACACCTGTACTTCAAGAAGAGGTAAATTACCTGGAAAAAGCTGAGTATTACAAGGACCAGAAAAATTACGAGGAAGCAGTTCGTTGGTATAGAAAAGCGGCTGAACAGGGAGATGCAGATGTTCAAAACAACCTCGGTGGTCTCTATTTTTACGGCTATGGAGTGGAGCAAAATTACAAAGAGGCGATAAAGTGGCTTGGAAAAGCGGCGGCACAGGGATACGCTGATGCGCAATTCAGCCTGGGGTATATGTATGAAACAGGCTCGGGGGTGGAACAGGATTATAAAACGGCGGTGGAATGGTATCAGAAGGCGGCTGAGCAGGGCCACGCGTGTGCTCAAAACAATCTGGCAAATATGTATTATCATGGCAATGGAGTAGTGCAGGATATTGGCAAGGCCATTCACTGGTTCCATGTGGCTGCAGGGCAGGGAGACATGGATGCTCAATGTAATTTAGGTTTTATGTATGGAAAAGGTTCGGGAGTAATACAAGATCAAAATGAAGCGGTAAAATGGTACCGTAAGGCGGCTGAGCAGGGCCATAAAGGAGCGGGAGAATCGTTGAAACATTTGGGAATTGAGTAAAATTTAGTTCGGTTTTAAATTTAAGAAGAATCCGTTTGGACGGGTATAGGTAAGAACAACTTCATACTTCCATCTATTAGAATAAATCCTGTAGCGTTAATTTTATTTTTTCTGTCTGACCATCTCTCAGTACTCTAAAAGTGTATTCAGTTCCGGCCCTTTCCCTCAATAATTTTTGCAGGGTAACTATTGACGGGTTATATTTGATATCAATATTGTTGATTGATTTGATAATATCTCCTGCCAGGAAACCTGCTTCCGCTGCCGGTGAATCAGGTGAAACAAATACAATTTCCGGAAAGCCATTGTCTGCAGGTCCGATCTGGAGACCGCTTTTGTCTATCGGAAAGCTTTTGTTGAAATCTCTTCCCTTCTCAATTATTATCTGCTGTCGTTCGTAATCTAAATATATGACAAAATGACATAAAAGTGAGTTGCCGATATTTCCAATTGACTCACTGCCTGAGCTTGAGCCACTGCCTTTTTCATATGGTATGCTGATTAATGGATCTGTGATAGTAAAGTCTCCGAGTTGAATAGTCTTAAATTGTAATGTACGTTCAAAGTGTTTTCCTCCCAGACTGGTGCTGACCCTGTCAATACCTTGCATATCCTGGAAATTATTTTTGTTGGCGAACGAAAAATGAAAGGAGACATCAAAAGCACCCAGGTCCAGCCTCCATTTTCCGGAATACTTTTCATCTACCGTCATCATAATATTGAAGGTCCTGTCTTTTAATAAAGGGGTGTCGAGAACACACCCTTTGCCATTATAAATAAAGGTTTCGGGATCATAGAAAGATATATTCTGATTGGAGTAATCAATTCTGGTTACAAAGCGGGACAGAAAATCGTAGCCCAGAATTCCAACCACGTCTGGTTCATAGAACCTGTCTGACAATCCCTGAAAAGAGAAAATGGTCTGTGTATTGAACTGCAATCCTTCCACCTGGAAAGGCGGGAGCTTAACAAAGGAGAGTTCAAAAGTTTTCTCAATACCGAAGCCCTTTATTCGGCCTTCCGGTTTAAGGCCAAGTGATGAGGCGTAATCATAATCAATTACCGACATACTGGCGCCATTATCCAGGAGCCAATACCGCCTTTCGTCATTGATAGTTAAAGGAATAAAAATATTGTTCTCTACAAACAGAAACGGAATATCTTCTGAGCTTTCATCTTTTAAGAATTGATAGTCCCTGACATCCTCTTCCGGTGGTTCAAATAGAGAGGGGTTGACCTTGATATTAATGTCATATCTGCTTAACTGAATAATCTTTTTCTTATCTCTCGGCACTATTTCAGCCTCTTCATAAAAAGAATGCTTCACTCCATTAATGTCTCGATAATCTGAAAAGAGAGTGTGTATTTGTATATCAGGTTGTTTGATTATGGATTTAATCAGGTAAAAATCTATGGTACTGAAATAATCTAGACAAATATCATCATTAATAGTGTTAATTGTCTTAATAACATAACAGTCAGTTTCTTTTATTTTTTCAACACCCTCAAGGGTCAGGGTGAATATTTCAGAATCCGAATTTAAATGCTCAAAGTTCTCAAAATATTTTGCAATCTTTCTTCTTTTAAGCGTTTCTTCGTCCCGCTGAATCTGGATCTTTCCGTTTGTATCTACCATCCAGCTGAACTGGCCGTTATCACCTGTAGTCAGGTTGATGATGCCGAAATTTTCTTCAGACCGGTAGTGAAGAGGCCTACCACTCCATAGTTTGTACGTCCCATCTAAACCATCAAAGGTAATTCTGCCTTCAAGGTAGATTGCGTTTTCTGCTTTTATTTTTTTGAGTCCGCCAATAGCATTGTAATATTTACTGAAGACTTCATAGGGACCAACAGGATCCTCCAAGGCAGTGCAGTCTGCTCTCAAGAACAGAATAAACAGTAAAGCAGTTGTGATTTGCAAGAGAAATTTCATGTTATAAACTGTGGTTTAATATCGCATGTTAAATGGAGTTTCTTCGTCATGAATAGATGTTTGTGGATGTGATTAAAACACGGTAAGATTTAGCGGCCTGAAAAGATGTCTCCGCCGGAAGTATCAGATGGACCTGAAGCCAACAAATGTTAAACCGACAAATAGAGATAAGCAATCAGGCCCTGACCAAAGCGTGAGCAGGAGTGATAAAAGGATAATCCTTACTTATGTGAGGGGGCCTATTTCTATTCGACAGTTAAAGTACACATTGCGATTTCCTGTTCACCGGTAGCTGCATCTACAAACTTGAGATCTGGTCTCCCTACTGATGCCCCTTTCTTTACATCGAGCCTTAGGTAATAGGTTTTGCCTGCTTCTATATAGGTTTTGACAGAGCTTGTGTATTCTGCCCTGCTTTTGAATTCAGTTAAGCCAGCTCTTGTAATGTAAGGGATGTAGCAGTCATTACATAGATTCGCCACCCTTCTTCCGTTTGCAAGAACTACGTAACCTTTTAAACCACCTGCTGAGCGTGTCTTCAACCTGTAAACATACACTATCGCCTTGTTATCAGGGATAGGAGATTTTGTAAATGAAGGACCGACGGTTGTACAGCCGGACGACACAAATATTAATGGGATGAGTACTGTTGAAAATAGTATGCAGAAAATTATTCTTCTCATAAAGTTATTCCTCCTGATTTTAAATAGAATATCATGAATAATTTTACTTTGTTGTTATGTGTGGCATCTGTTCTATTAAGAACTGAACATAGATACTGTTCCAGTTATTCAGACGTAGAATACAAATGGAATTATTTAGGAACGGTGCCATATCCAGACGGTTTACAAATATGCTGGAAATATAGCACTTACAATGTGATTTCTCCACACAAAAACTATGAAAAAATATAAAGAATACATCTGAAATTAAAATTTGCTTACAATCAATAATATCATATTCATATTTTACATTGATAATTCGGGTAATGCTGGTCACGAAAATGGATTAACTAATGCCAATCTCATAACTTAGTATCTATAGAGATTATAAAGAGATAGAGGGAAAAAGAGGTTGACATTGCCTTATTATTAACTTACCCTTGATAGTTGCTTATACCTGACAAGTAGTCATTCATTTAATAATAAACAAGAACATAAGTTAACATATATGAGCAGCCATTGAAGGCAGCAGTCCATTTCATGGATTATTGTAAGGTGAACTTATTTTAATATCTTACCTGACGTTAAGGGTGGGTGTTCTCTGCTTTGTTACAACTTTGTTACGTAAGTCCCTTACCTGCCTTAATAAGTGTGGGTGAACTTATCGTGTCACTATCGTAATCTAACCCGGTTGTTACCACGTTTCGTTTAGAATCAGAAGGTGCAAAATATGTTTCTTTTGCTGGTTTAAGAGACTATAAATGTGCACTCTCTTTGCTTTTATGATTTGTTTAAAATACGTCCAGTAAATCTTAAGGTAATCCAATGTGTTTTTCAGGATTATTTGAGGTCGATGTTTTACAAGATTGGGCATTTGCGGTACATACATTAAAGCTCTATATAACTTTTCTTCTCCGACGTTTTTGGTGCGGGGTTTGAGATGCTTGCGGCGCTTTTATAGGTATAATAAATTGTAGAATTTTTGTGTAGGAACATATCCACTTTTATGAATAAAGTCAGGAGGGAATTAAAAATGAAAAGTATAAATACATTTCTCATGTTAGCAGTTGTCTTGCTTTTTATTAGTCCATCCTTGTCCTTTGCGGAAGCAGAGGTGAAGGGAAACATAATAAATCAGACCAGGGTGAAGAATTCAGTCAATATGGCTCTGGGTAAAGAGAGCAAGGCTAATCTTGGTTCTGTAAAAGTCAAAAACAGTAAAGTTAAAGGAATGATACTCAATACAACTGAGGGGAAAAATAAAATTAATATGGCGATAGGAAATGATTCCAAAGCAAATTTAAATTCAGTTGATATTGAAAACAGTGAAATGGATGGTGTTATTGTTAATACGCTTAAGGGGAAAACTCTGATAAATGCTGCCATAGGAGAGGGAAGCAAGGCAAATCTGGGTTCCGTGAACATGGAAGGTAGCAAGGTAAAAAACGGTTTAATTATCAACATGCCGAATGGAAAGACAGGTCTCAACATGGCAATCGGCAAGGGAGCAAAGGCGAACCAGGGATCTACGAATATGGAAGGTAGTGAACTCAAGAATGGAATGATAATAAATATGCCCGGTGGAAAGACAAATCTCAATATGGCGCTCGGCAAAGACGCCAAGGCCAATCAGGGTTCCACAAATATGGAGGGTAGTAAGATAGAGAACGGTATGTCAATAAGTATGCCTGGTGGAAAGACAGGTCTCAACATGGCTCTCGGCAATGGAGCGAAGGCTAACCAGGGATCTACGAATATGGAAGGTAGTGAACTCAAGAATGGGATGATCATAAATATGCCCGGTGGAAAGACGAACCTCAATATGGCGCTTGGTAAAGACGCCAAGGCCAATCAGGGATCCACAAATATGGAGGGTAGTAAGATAGAGAACGGTATGTCAATAAGTATGCCTAGTGGAAAGACAGGTCTCAACATGGCGCTCGGCAATGGAGCGAAGGCTAACCAGGGATCTACGAATATGGAAGGCAGTGAGCTCAAGAATGGA
>JABHIW010000031.1 GCA_018670825.1 Candidatus Scalindua sp.
TAATATCTGTTTACTACTATTTAAGAGTTACAGTTGTTATATACATGAAAAAACCGATACGTGAATTTACGCCGCTTTCCCTGTCACCACTAATCATTTTCGCCATTATCTTTACGATCTGCGGTACAATCTACTTCGGCATATTCCCTTCAAAGATAATTGCATTTGCCCAGCAGTCCGCTGTTTTGTATTAACCATATCAATTGTAGTCCTCATATTTAAGCTGCTTAAACGGGTTGAGCGGTTCATTTAATCCCTCAATAATAATTCTTACTTTTTGCCTCTTGCTTCTAGTCTTCGTCGTCAGCGCCAGCCATTGTCAATCCCTCAATCTTCAATATTTAGTTCTTGTAAATAAATAGACTTTTTAGTACTTTTACCACAATGAAAACACGTGTTTTCAATTATTTAGTATATTGAATTTTTTTGAAGAGAGGAGAGAAGAAATGAAAATATTACTAATACTTGTTTTTGCTGTTGCCGTTATGGGTCTATGCGTTTCGTGTGGTACTGTTCAGAAAAAAGAGCATTCCACCTCAGAACATCCAACGGCTGAAGTTTCTCATGAAGAGCATCCTACGTCAGAGCACGCAGAATCCGAGCATCCAAAGGCTGAAGCTTCTCATGAAGAGCATCCTAAGTCAGAAGAAGCCAAGGAAGAGCATTCAGAATCAGAACATCCCCAGTCTGAGCATCCTAACTAAAAGTTTAATTATCTAAATACCACGAATGAGTAATTAACGCGGATAAGAAGGCAATGATAATATGCCGTATCTTTTTTATTATATTCCTGACGCTGGGCATCTTCAGTATAACTCAAACCACTGGTTTAGCCGGAACCTCTAATATTCCTAATGTGGTTACTGCGGACATTCAAGCCGGCATAGAACACTATATTGAAGAGCAAACCCGCTTAGGGGATGGTTTCTTTAAACTTCAATACAATGAGAAAGAACTCAGACTTAAATTGGTTCGCGTTCACACCGAATACCTGGCGAATTTGGGTCCACGTTACCACTTCGCCTGTGTAGATGTAGCAGACATTGAAGGTGATCTATATGATGTAGATTTCTTTCTTGCAGGTGACCCTGGTTCAATGACGGTTACTGAAACAACTGTCCACAAGATTAATGGTCAGCCTTTTTACACATGGGAACAGCAAGAAGACAAGACTTGGCACCGGGTTTCGATTGAAAATGCACCCAAAAACCTTTTAGGCGTTCTCAGCGGTCATGACGAATTTGATTTCTTATACATGGCCACATTACCTGAAATAACGGGATCTGCACGTATGTGGCTTCCATTGCCCACTTCGGATGCTTTTCAAACGGTAGAGGTAATCTCCATGGAGATTCCAGGAAAGAGTCAAATTTTAAAAGATCAGGAATACGGCAACCAGGTTCTTTTTGTTAACCTTGAGAAGGAAGATAGCAATAAAAATGTCGAGCTTCTTTTTCATGTCCGAAGGATTGAAAAGGACGCTTATGTCGAACCTCAAACAGCTTCGGAGAAATATTTGAGACCTAATCGGCTGGTACCTCTCAATGAGGATTTCAAAAGCATTGCTGAGAAAGTTGTTAAAGGGAAGAACGGTGATCTCGTGCGGGCCAGGGCCTTATACGACTATGTCATTGACAACATGAGCTATATCCGGAACGGTGAGGGCTGGGGGCAGGGTGATGCCACCTACGCTTGTAATGTGAAAACAGGAAACTGTACTGATTTCCACTCCTACTTCATCGCTCTATCGAGAAGCATTTCAATTCCAGCACGTTTTTCCATCGGAGCGTCAATCCCTTCTTCCAGGAATGAAGGAGGAATCCACAGTTATCATTGCGGTGCTGAGTTTTATGCGGAGGGGAAATGGTGGCCTGTTGATATCAGTGAAGCTGACAAGTACTCTAACCTGGCCAGTTATTTTTTTGGTCGTCATCCGGCAAACCGAATTGAACTAAGCCGGGGACGTGATCTTGTCGTTGAACCGGGTCCGGCAACAGGACCGATCAACTTTCTTGCATTCCCGGTGCTTGAGATCGGTGGAAAACCCGCAAAGGTCAAAGTTCAGTTTTCATTTAATCGAAATGTTGTCTGCGAATGATACTCAGCAGACTGGTGAAGCTAAATTAGTTATTGCTTGTCGACTTTATCTACTGTGCTAATCTGTGGCCAGGTTTTTTTGTTTTTTCTTTGTGTTCTCTGCGGCTTAGCGTGAGTAATCTTTTTGTTTTTTTAGTACTCCAATAAAGGAGAATCAAAATGCAGTTCTGGGCGACTTATTGCAAAGTACTCGGATATGTCTGGCTGGCGGTGACTGGCCTCCTGATCTTGGTGGGGATATCTAATGTCTGGATGAAGGAAGGATTCTCAGGTGTTCAAGAGCTGCTGAGTCCATCTAACGCGGTTAACTATATCGCAATGGCAATCGTGGTGATTCCAGGAATTGTTCTGTTGAAGCTTTCAGAGAATTTCCGAAGCAAACTCAAAACTGGAAAGTAAAAATTCTTTTGTTATTTCCCCTTAGTGTCAATCCGTGAAATTCGTGTTTAATCCTGCTTAAACGGTTTAATCTGTTTGAACTGCTTAAACTGTTCTTTTCTTCGTCAATTCCTTCAACTTATCTACAATCCATATCATACCTTCAGTGTCCAGTTTGCAGTATTTTTCTAAATCATTCCTGATTTTAATTATTTCTTCTGCTGAGGCACTATTTGAAATAACACCTAAAAAGGCAAGGCTTGCATTCATACCATCTGATATGTCCAGATGATCGTAACTTGTTCCGGTTAAAACAGGCA
>JABHIW010000030.1 GCA_018670825.1 Candidatus Scalindua sp.
ACTCTTACAAATAATTTCGCCATGATGCCCTTCCACAGTCTTCATTGTCAAGGCAAGACCCAAACCGGTGCCGTTAACTTTTGCACTATAAAATGGATCAAAAACCCGTTGTATATCCTCTTTACTGATACCTGATCCGGTATCAGTAATATAAACTTCAATACAATTATCCTTTAGCCTTGTAGATATGCTTAATTTGCCACCTTCAGGCATAGCTTCAAAAGAGTTCTTCAATATATTAAGAAACGCCTGTTTTATCTGATTTACGTCAAGCAATATTAGTGGGAGATCAGGAGCATAATTCTCTTTTAGAGCAATACCTCTTTGCAGCCTCTCCTTATTAAAGAACTTTGAAAGTTCAATTAACACACTATTAACAGAAACTGGCTTTGTATCCAACCTGGGAAATCTAGCAAACCGTAGATACTCGTCACTCATTTCAGTTAGAGTATCCACTTCATTCAGAATAGACTGAATGAGATTCTCCGCATCACTCTTTTTCTCTCCATTATCGTTACTGATTTCATCATACAACAACTCCGTATTCAGACTAATTGAGCTTAACGGATTTCTTATTTCATGGGCAACCTTTGCAGACATTTCACCAATTGTTGCAAGGCGTTCAGAATGTAATAACTGCTGTTCCAGTTTTTTTCTTTCTGTAATATCATGGCTTGTCAAAACAGTACCCCAATATTTACCACTGGAATCAATTACTGCAGAATAGGTGTTATAGAGAAAACCATTCTCAGTCTTTATTTCCTGATGCTGTGAAGTTTCTATTCCCTTTCTGAATCTTTCAGTTATATTTGACGCTACTCCTCCTATATAAGGGATCTGGTCATCTTTTACTGATTTATTTAATATTTCTTCTCTCTTTACTTTCCATGCTTTTTCAATTTCCCTATTGCACATAGTCACCTTATCATTAGGGCCTATAACAATAACACCTTCAGCCATATTCTCTAATGTAGATTTTATCTCAAACATCACATTATCTCTGCTTTTTCTTAATCTATCCATTATAGATGTCACAAAATATACTGAAATAAAGATTGTGCTTGCAAGAGCAAAGAAGACACACAGTATGTAAACTTCAGAATGCCAAAGTTCGTCACTATATTTAAATGCAGAAAACGTCTGTAACGGCTGATGGGGTACTATAGAATAGTACTCCAGTATTAAAAGTAATGCAAAAAGACTTGTAGCAAATAATGCCTGTAGATAACTATACTTTTTCTCTAAAAATATTCCACCTATTATGGCATGAAACAAGAAGTAAAAGATAAATGGATTTTCTATGCCACCTGCAAAGTATATGAGGCATATAAGGAAAAAATGATCTGTCATGATTTGCACACCCGCATGCAACTGTACAGATGCAAATGTTTGCAGCCGGAGTGCACTTGTATTCAAATAGAAAACGACATTGGTTAATCCAATAACAACGCCTATGGTATATAATGGAACAACATGCTCCACAACATTAAAAACACTGCTGAAGATATAGGTCGTAATAAACAAGCCTGATATGGCAACCCAACGCAGCAGAATCAGCCAGTGTATGCGTTCAACTAATTCTGCCGTTTTTAAATTTTCCTTAAACACCTAAGTTAGCTCCTGTTTCGATCTATTACTATTAACGTTATCGTGCAAAAAACTACTTATCATACGCAAAACAAAATCAAACAACAGAGTTATATAAATTAGTAATTATGTCGAGATTTGCACAAATTCTCAATAATCAGTGGAATACTTATCGATTGTTGACCTCCTCGTTCCCCATTCTTGCAAAAAGAGAATTAAACGGTAACGATACTCCACAGATTAAAAAAAGAGAAGTTTTCCGCTTATCCACTCTCCTAATAATGGTTATGGAAAAACCATAATCCATACTGTTATAGCGATATCTTTTAAGCACTACAAAGTCAATAAAAAAATGTGAGTCAATTCATCAAAAACACATATTAATTTATACCAATAATTACATTAAGAGAAAAACATATAACTATTATTTTTATATAGCATACCATTGACATCATATTTGTTATTTGTATAATCAGACGCCACCTGTAACAGACAACGCAGATGGCAGTTATTTAACTATATCTAATCAGAAAACAAAATTTATACAGACATTAGCTCATAAAGCCGATCTGCCAGCAACCATCATTATGCCATTAAACGATATTCTTGCACAGGATCATATTATTGATCACTTTAAAAAAGCGATAAAAGCTGATCGCCTCTCTCACGCATATATTTTTGCCGGTCAGGACGGAGTTGGGAAGACCTTGTTCGCGAAAGAATTTACAAAATCTCTTTTTTGCGAGAATGACAAAAACGACTGCTGTAATTTATGCCCGAACTGCATTCGTATAGAAAAAAACTGTCATCCTGATGTTTTCTATACAGGCAGAGAAGCAAAAGCAAAATTTATAAAGATTGAAGATATCAGAAATTTGCAGCATTCTGTAAGGTTCAGCCCACTTGAATCTGACTACAAAGTATTCATCATCAAAGACGCAGACAGAATGAATGAGGAGGCTTCAAATTGTCTCTTAAAAACACTTGAAGAGCCCTCACCACATACCATATTTATCCTCATCGCCAACTCGATCACACCTGTTAAGGAAACAATCAGATCAAGATGCCAGATAATCAGATTTCATCCAATCCCAACCCATATAATTGAGGAGCAATTAACAAGTAAGTATGAGTCTGCTGATCCAATCAAGATTGGATGGGCCTCAAGGTTTTGTAACGGAAGTCTGGGAAATGCGCCGGATCT
This sequence comes from Candidatus Scalindua sp., assembly GCA_018670825.1. Taxonomy (GTDB): domain Bacteria; phylum Planctomycetota; class Brocadiia; order Brocadiales; family Scalinduaceae; genus Scalindua. The sequence continues at coordinate 2,792 of JABHIW010000030.1, forward strand.
ATTGGATAACAATTATTACGAGATGAACAATGATATTGTTACCCGTATGATCGAACCAGATATGGATAATCTTTTTTTAGCCGAGTACATTATTGATTCCTATTTAAGCACAGAAGACTCTCTAGAAGAAAAAAGAGAGACTCTTAAAAGTATTTTAAATTGTATTTTACAATTCTACCGGGACCTGTTAATTGTTAAAATCAGGAATGTGCAAAACGACCAACTCAATAAAATATTTCTTCTCAATGAAGATCGTGAAACCATCCTGCAACGGTACGTCAATTACTTAACTCAGGAACAGATAATAAATGTAATTGATGAAATTCTAACCTCCTTCAAATATATCGATTTCAACCTGAATATTAATTTACTGGTCGAAAATATAATTACAACAATTACCGTATTAAACTCTAAGGCAAGGCAATAGCCCTCACCAACTTATCGTTGTAGAACACCTATAGTCTACTCCAAGACGACAAACATTAATCGCTAAAGTGTAGGGTGACAGATGTTATGTTTTTGCTTGTATTAATTTTTACACTGTCGGCCAAATGATGAATCAAATAGCCTGCCATGTCACGAACTGCATCGGGATTATCTAATAAATCTTCCGGGGCAGGGCGCTTTGTCGGCAGGTGGAATCCTTCACCACGATAGCACACTTTCAGGGTGCAGCCGTATTCATCAAAAGCAACACTGATATCTACTGTTGCTTCTCCTTCTATCAGGTTATGTCCAGCGATGACATCAATCAATTCATTGGTTGCATGGTCGAGTCGTGCCACAACCTCTGACCGGGCACTCCATTGATGGCCCAGGTGCCAGATCAATTGATTCACACTGTCTGGCCATTCATGATCCAATGCTATCTTATGGCTAAGTTTCTTTTTACTACCAAGCTTAAATAATGCATTTAGCAGGACGGCAACCAGAACCGTAATTGACAAAGAGGTCGCAAATATCGAGTCCAGTTCTTTAGGAAGATGATCCAGTTGTACCAGCAATGTGTCATGTCCAAGTCCGGCAATAATAGCGATACCCAGGCAAATAGTTTTACGATTGTCCAAAAGCCTTGAGGTCATTATTTTCAAGCCACCAATAGTGATAAACGAAGCGACAAAGATTAAGACAGCGCCAATTACAGAAGGTGACAGACTGATCCAGGCCATGGCTACCGACGGGAAAAATGCCAGGACAATAAATAAGCCACCAAGCACAAAGGCCACAATGCGGCTCGTAATCCCTGAAGCCTCTGCCAGACCAACTGCACCGCCACTGGCTGTTTGAGGCACACCATTGATTGCAGAACAAGCGATATTGGTTAATCCTTCAGCCAGGAGGCCACGTCCAACACCACCCATGTCGGGGCTTTTCCAACCGGAATCGTTGGCACGCTGAGCGATGGTGATAACACCGTAACAGTTAAAGGATAACGCCAGACCGACAATGACAAAATCCGGGACCAATCTCCAGTCCAGCGACCATCCAAACTTTCCAATTGATGGAATGGCAAAAGGTGCAGCATTAACAATATTCCTGATAGCTTCATCTGGTACCAAACCCTGTTGATAAGCCAGAGCTTGTCCGGCAATGAGACCGATAAAGACCGAGAAGGCACGTCCAAGTCCTCTTGTCCAAAGGTTAAGAACGACAATGACGATAAGAGTGAAAAAACCAACAATGTAGCATGACGGTACGCACTGAAATTCTGTGCCAATGCCCAGGAAGTTTTTTAGCCCGACCAAACCAAGACCTGAGCCAAGCATAAATACGGTAAGGCCCGCAATCTCAACGGGAAAAAAAGCTCGCAATTTAGTGATAAAGCGACTGGCACAAATTTGTACCAGTCCTGCGATCGACATCATGCCAAAAGCCAATCCCAGGCCACCAGTCTTTACCGCTACTAAAGCAGCAGGAAAGGCAACAGACGATGAATGCATAGGAGCAAACAAGCCAACACCAATACCAAAACGATTTAATGCCTGTAGCATGACACCAATTCCGGCACCGATCATGGTTAAGGTGACTAGGCTGGCCACGTCGACTACGCCCAAACGGGCTGCACGGCCCAACACCACGGGGAGGGTCATCAAGGAGCCTAAAAATGCCACCTGTTGCAGGGCCAGCATAAGGCTTAATGGGAGCGGTGGTCGGTCCTCCACCCAATAACGAATACCATCCGGTTTTATTTTTTTTGATGGCTGAGGCATTAATGACCCTCAACAGGCAGGAACTGCCCGGTTTTCGGATTGGTTACCCACAAGTCCCCGCTTTCCAAGTCAAACCACCATCCATGTAAATTTAGACTGCCAGCATCTACACGTTCTTTTATCCATGGATAGGTCTTGAGGTTTTCGATGGAATGCAACACTGATTGGCGTTCAACCAGATAGGAGTAAATTTTCAATTGCTCTATGGGAATCGATTTTAGTGCACCTGTTGCCGGATCAATTACTTCCTGCCGACAAGCATTCTCAGCAATGGTTAGCCATGGACCAATAAAGTCAAATTCAGGTGCATTGCCTGCCGCTGTATCAATTGCAGCCTTTATGCCTCCACAATGAGCATGTCCGAAGACTACGATATTTGACACATTTAATGCTTTAACACCATATTCAATTGCGGCACGTACACCATGTCCAAGATCATTAGCAGTATCATATGGTGGTACAAGATTAGCGACATTACGAATAGTGAATATATCTCCCGGCTTGGAGCCACAAATCAGAGCAGGGTCAACACGTGAATCACTGCAACCGATCATAAGAACTTCAGGGTGTTGATGATCAGCCAAACCGGCCATATAGTCTTTGGATCCCTCATATTCATCCTTACGAAAATCGAGTGCACTTTCAATCATCTTACTTATTTTACCATCAAAAATGCTTTTGTTGAATTCACACATTGTTGTCACAAGTTTACCGCACAGAAAGTTATAGTGATATAGACAGGGTATTCAAATATGTTATTTAAAATATTACAAACAGTATTAAAATAGCGAATAAAACTCAAGTTTATTTTATAAGTTAGATTTAATTAAACCGTCAATACGGACAGGATAAAAATATATTTCTAGCAGTATTCTTGCCTGAGTTGTGTTATCAGTTCATCATTGAGCTTTTCCCGTTTTCGTATTTCAGAAAAGCGGCTAAGAAAATCGTCAGTAGTCATACGAAGTTTTTCAGATTCGCTGATATTTTCAATAATTTTACCACCATGCATCATAATTGTTCTGTTACCCAACTCAAGGGCCTGTTGCATACTATGAGTAACCATTACGGCAGTTAGCTTATCCTCTTCTACAAACTTCTTTGTCAGTTTAATAACCTGGGCTGCAGACTTCGGATCGAGGGCTGCAGTATGCTCATCAAGGAGTAGGACCTTAGGTTTTTCCAATACCGCCATGAGAAGCGTTATAGCTTGACGCTGCCCCCCTGACAGAGAGCCAATGACATTGTCAAGACGGTCTTCGAGGTCCATCTCCAGATACTGTATCTTTTCAGAAAAAGCCTTCATCAACTCTTTATGTAAGCTGACTTTCGGATAACGCGCCTTGCCCCTCAAGTGTGAAATGAGAAGATTCTCAGCGATCGACATATCCGGAGCCGTACCCATAAATGGGTTCTGGAAAACCCGTGCTATGTATTTTGCACGATAGTAGTCCTTCCGCCTGGTGACGTCTGTCTCGCTGATTTCAATTCTTCCTGCATCCGGAAGAAAGCTGCCTGCAATAGCGTTGAGGAGTGTTGACTTGCCTGAACCGTTGGTCCCAATAACGGTAACAAACTCTCCCTCGTTAACAGAGAAATTGATACCCCTGAGGGCATAGACTTCGTTAATAGTCCCCGCATTAAATGTTTTGTGTAAATCCTCTATTCGAATCATCTTTCTACTTTATCACCTTTGTGCATTTTTTTAAAAATTCTTCAGATATTGTTATTCCGTATAGGTCTGCAAGAGAGACATTGATATTTATCTCTTCTGGCACATATTCCTTAATGGGAATATTGGCAGGTTTTCCCCCTTTGATAACCACTTCAGCAATTCGTCCTGTTTCAACACCTACCTCCCGGTAATCGGCACCAATAGAGACAAATGCCCCTTTCTCAATGTCAGTTGATGAATTTGTGAAATAGGGGATCTTTTTCCGTTTCATCAGATCCGCAATAGAATCCAAGGCAAGGATAACCGTATTATCTCCTGATGTAAGGAAAATATCGACACCCCTGCTAATGAGTGAACGTACGGCATCCATTACCTCTCCGGTGTTGCTGACGGTAGACTCAACAAGTTTAAAACCATATTTCCCAACGGCATTCCTGGCATTTATCGTACATACCTCAGAATTCGCTTCTGCCGGGTTCCACACAATCCCGATAGTTTTTGCATCAGGAAAAAGCTCTCGCATAGCGTGTATAGAAGCGGCAACCGGCTGTGGAGTCGCGACACCAGTAAGGTTTTCCTGATGGATCTCCGGTGTATCTGCGACACCAGCCTTATAGGGAGAGGTAACACCTCCAAAAATGTGATCAATCTTTTTATTGGCGTTTGCAATCACCTGGAGCGAGGGAGTTGATATCGTCATAATATAATCGTATTTTTTTCTTACTATATCCTGAGCAATCGTCTGTGCAATACCAAAATCTCCCTGTGAGTTCATCCTGTCTACGGACAGGTTGTACTCAGTGAGAATGCCACTCTCATTGAAACGGTCAAGTATTCCATCCACTATTTCATCAAGAATATAATTGTCCGAAAATTGAAGGATTGCCATCTTTTTTTCCGGCTTTTCAACCGGTGGAACAGCTAATTCCTTTTGAGAATCTATAACGTTGTCAGCTTGTTTTATAAATTTTTCAGATATGGAAAGTCCTTCTGCCCGTGCAACATCTAAGTTTATAAAAAATTCAGTCGGCTTTGTTTGAGTAATGGGTATTTCCGTAATTTTTTCACCCTTTAATACCCGTGCAATCACTTGTCCTCCCTCATATCCGGTTACATAATAGTTAGGTCCCAGGGCAGCAATTGTATGGTTATCAATAAATGCCGGATCAATTGAAAAGAGCGGTATCAGGTTTTCAAATGCTACCTTTGCAAAACTGTCATAACTGACGTTCAATGTGTTATCACCAGGATTGAGAAAAACTTCAACGCCTTTTGCGGCAAGAGACCTTGAGGCATCAAGGACCTCTGTAGGATTACTTACGGTTACCTCTATCAGTTCCTGTCCTGTGGTTTTCACATGAGCCCTTGCCTTTAGCAAGACAGACTCCGAATTTGCCTCGGAGCTGTTCCAAACCACTCCCACCTTGTTTCTATCCGGAAACATCTCCTTTATCAAATCAAGCATCTCTTCTATCGGAGGAAAGCAGGCTACACCGGTCATATTCGGCAAATGATCAGTAGGATCCTTTGCCACTCCAATCCGGTAAGGATCATATATGTAAGTAAAAACCACCTTTTGCCTTGTGCTATTATGTGCCTGTTGAACGCTTGCCTGAACAACCGGTGTGGAGAGCGGCACGATAATATCAACATTCCTCCTCATCAAATCCTGCATGATTGATGTGATAGTGGGAAAGTCAGCATTTGCGTTTTTATAGACAATATCAATATTCACTCCATCAAAATAACCGTTATCTTCAAGTGCGGCAATAATACCGCTTTTAGCCTTTTCGACATTAGGCTCAATGGCAAACTGGACAATGCCTATCTTTTTGCGCTTCACCTTCCTTGAAACTTCCCCCTTATTTACAACAATTTCAGCACTGTTTAGAATGTTTTCAGGAATAGTAATATTGAGATTACGGGCTATATCACGGTTTACCATCATTTCAAGTCCCGAATACTTTTGGAAAGGGATATCCTTCGGATCTTCACCTTTTCTCAAAATCCTGTCGGTGAGGTGGGCAGCCTGGATACCGCTGATGACATAGTTGTACCCGATTGAAGCCAGTATACCATCTTCCGCATGGAAGACATCACTCATATACACGGGAATATTACGGCTTTGAGCTACCTTAACAACGGCATCGATAGCAGAATAAACCGTGTTGTCCGGAGGAAGGACAAAGGCATCAATATGCTTCGCCATAAGAGAGAGTGCGTGTTCATACACCTCTGAGGATCCGGAAACAATACCAGGCACAAAGACTATTTCAGGATAATCTTCTTTCAACACCGTCTTTAATTCATTTACATTAAAGACGGCATTTGCCTGGGACTCATCCCAAAGAGTACCAATAGTCTTTATTCCGGGAAGGGTTGCAGTGACAAGCTCCATGAGTTTGTCCATAGGGACCCAACCATATACACCAGTAACGTTCGGAAGATGCTCCTTGTCATTCTTACCGGCATCAATGACAAATGGATTGGCAACAGTTGCAAATACCACCGGCTTGTCCTTAATTTTATTGATTGCGGCCTGTGTACAAGGCGTTGAAATAGACAAAACGAGATCGACTTTTTTATTAATAAAACTGTCAAGGATAGTGCTGATGGTCGCAATATCCCCATGAGCATTTTTCAAGCTTATATCAAGGTTTTTGCCCTCAATGTATCCAAGTTTATTTAATTCCTTAACATAGCTGTCACGGGTAATATTGAGGATGGGATGATCCACAATCTGTACAAGTCCGATCTTGTACGTTTTTTCTATCGGTTGACCGGATGAATTGACATGACTTTTGGTTTTGTAACTATATTCTTTCCATCCAAAATATCCTCCAAAAATGACGGCTATCCCGACAATGCCGTAGACAATCATTCTACTCCAGTCAGCTCTCTTACCAGCAGTACCTTTCGCCATAAAACGGGAAAATATAAGTGTTACCAGTACAAAGATTGCCGTTATTACCTTCAAGTCAATTGGGTTAAGGCCAACGTACAGGGCCAACGCTACCATCATCCTGAAAACGATAGATCCGGTAATAACGCTTATTACAATTACCCACACAGAACGACTCCGCATAATCGACTCTCCGATTATTACCGATGCAAGCCCAAATACGACAACCCCTATTCCCATGCTTATATCGGCAAAGCCCTGGTATTGGGCAACCAGGCAACCACTCAGGCCCACAAGTCCGTTAGAGAGAGAAATACCGAAGATCTTCATCAAATTAACGTTTACGCCCGACGCTGAAACCATTACTGAGTTGTTTCCCGTGGCCCTCATTGTTATTCCCAGGTCAGTCTTGAAAAAGTAGGAAAAAAGAATCCAAAAGAGGACAATGACGACGATGAGGATTATCGCTACCCATATTTCAGGTTGTAGCCCTGGATTAAAACCTTCAAGCCACGAAAAGAATGTTACCTGTCTCAGAAGAGGAATGTTAGACTGTCCCATAATATGGAGGTTTATCGAATAGAGCCCGGTCATTACCAGAATACCTGACAATAGTCCGTTTATATTAAAACGGGTATGGATCATGGCTGTTGCAACTCCGGCTAATGCTCCTCCTCCAAATGCAAATGGAAAGACAAGAAGCGGATGCATTCCGGCCACAAGGAGAACGGCGGCAATGCCTGCACCGGTAGTAAGTGAGCCGTCTACGGTAATATCGGGAAAATCGTGAATACGGAATGTGAGATAGACTCCCATTGCCATGAAGGAGTATAAAATACCGAGGTTGAGTGCACCAATCCAGAGTTCCATGTCAGCTTTCCAGTTCTATAATCCCCATCAGACCACTTTTAAGGCGAGTCTTGCTGAGAATGTGATAAATTGCATTCGGTCCATAACCATTCAGGAAGCGGTCCAGTTCCTTCTCAAAGTCTTCCGCCTTCCTGCTGATATGGCCTTTTTCAAATATTCCGGCGTGAATGTGCATATCTCCCTTTTCAGGAAAAACTGACTTCAATTTTACATCTATTGTATCTGCATTCCTAGCCAGTATTCCGGTACCAACAATAATATGATTACTCTCACCCGCTTCTACAGGATAATCAAACCAATCAGGAAAAACATCCGGGTCGAAGATAGATCCTCCATCAGGACACCGGTTTTCAATTACGGGAGGTTTCTTAAGGCTCATTCCCCAATACCCCTTACTCTCAATAAGGAAAACGATACCAAGCAGATCACCCTTTGCAAAATTGAAGAGAGCTTTTTTGAGTCTTGGTAGTTCAATGAAGGCGTTACGGTCCTCAAAGGAGATAATATATCTCCAGGGGCCGGAAAAAGAGAATCCGTTAAGGAACTTTAACTTGTTTTCCGACCCTTCATGTTTTTTTAGTATGAAATCCACAACAGGATTGCTCACGGTAGGATAGAAGTAAAAGTTCCCATCAACCACTATTGCCTCTCCAAAGAGTTGAGAATATTCGCTGTAATTCTCACCTGCTGTGGCGATACCAACGCCATTCTGTATTTCCGAACTCTTTATCCCAATCACATCTTCGCTGGTATATGTTGAATTGTTAAGTTTCTCAACACTGCCAAAGTGAGATAGAGTCCCTGTTTCATCCGAAACTTTCCTGTATTCAAAAGATATTCCCTCGAAAACACTCTTTGTCCTATTGGCCTGAGCATCCGTTTCACCAGGTAAGGCCTGATCTTCAGATACTATGGTAAAAATATGGTCTAGACCACTAATGCTAATGATGTCATTAACGAATTTTGGAGGGTTGTAAATAATTATTTCGCCGCTTACCGGTCTGAGTTGCTTCTGGATAAAAAGGAAAGCCCTGATGCCGGCACTGCTGATATAACTAACTTTGGTAAAGTCCGCTATTATTATTCGATCACCTTCATCAATAAGGGCTTCAAATGTTTTTTGTACTTTCGTCGCATTAATGGAATCAAGCCTGCCGGTAAAGACCGTCCTTACATTTTCACTATCACGAAGTACTTCGACATTAAATTTATCTTTCATAGTGTATGGATGATTATTTTTATTTACTTTCAAGTATAATACGGGTCGTTTTCCTGAATATACGTTAATAATTCGTTTGCCATATCAGAAACTATAGTGAGCTCCTCATATTCGATCTGCACTCCGTTAAGATATTGCAAAATCATCGAATCTCCCCCTGCAGTTTCCGGCATTATACCGGTAAAGAAAAACCCCAGTTTCTCAATTTCTGGTACAAAAACAGGGGTCATAGGGTCAGACAAACTTAAAAACATTTCAATCACATGAACTTCTTCTTTTCTTAGACGGTGTAACTCCCGTCGAAGTGACATGATAATATCTTTACCGTATTGTAATATACGAATCTCACCAAGCGACCGCATAGAATTTATAGAAACATTCATGACTGTTTGATTATTTAAGGGTAGACTGTTTGTCGGCGCCACCATTTTAACAGGTGTATCAAGATTTGCAAACAGCTTGAGAATCATCTCTGAATGGTGTTCCGGCAAGTAAAGGTCCTTGAGTTCAGGTTTTTGCAGATACTTAAAACCAACCACATCTGAATTACGTTGTGAAAGTTCATCCGCAATCCCTTTAAAAGAGAGTGTTTTTGGAGAATGTGCCAAAAGGAACCCACAATCTTTGTAGCCAAGCTTCTGGCTGAATTTCTGAGTGTATGGATGTACGGTTACGCCTTTTACATGCACTCCCTTAAGCCCCATGTGATTTGCTTCCTCAACCAGAAATTCACCCAAAAATCGTGCTAATCCATGCCCTCGATATCTCTTTTTTGTTACCGCAATTCCAATTTCAGCAGGAAGATAATCGTAAAACAACAATGCAAAATGTCCTGCCATCTCATCGGTATTGGTCACTGCTACCGCAGAACGGATAGTACCGCTTTTATTAAAAGCAACAATTCGTTCCGGATAATAAATATGTTCATTAGCGTAAGAGTAACCATAGGAATCGTAAATGCATTTTGCTACCTCAATCGCTTCGTCCGGTTTCATAAGTCGAATAGAGAAATCTATCTTTTCTGTATCTTGAGATAATGTTGGTTTCGGGATTTCAGGTTCGGGTGTTGGTAAATCCTCATTAATGATTTTATCAGAATTGAAGAATTTAACCAGACGGGTTTCCTTTCCCTCTGGCCCCAGATTACAAAATTGATATTCATCCATAAACCCCCTGATTAAAAAACCTCCAAGACCTTTAGATGTCTGGCTGTCAATGTCCTTGTTTGGGTCATAACTCTCTCCAGAGGTTGGGTTATAGGGGATACCATTATCATGAACTATAATTTGGAGACCGTTCGGGGCCCTCTGGCAGATAATATCAAAAGTGGCAATTTCATCCGGGGCAAAAGCACATTCTATAACATTAGTAGCAACTTCTTCAGTAGCAAGCTCAATCCTTTTACGTTCCTCACTGTCAAAACCTACGTGTTCGGCTATAGTACCCACATAATTAAGGATAACCGGCAGGTAATCCAGGTTATTAGAAACGGTTAACCGGCTCCAGTCTCTTGATATATTTTTACCTGAAGGTAGATTTTGCATACTTAAATAATTAATCTATATATAAAGCACCAGCTATGCTGGTGCGACGAAATATGGCTATGCCGAGAAATGAGAAAAATTGTTTACTCGTGCAAATGAAAGATTCGTACTACTTAAATCTTTGCTTGCCGACAGTCCTCTCTTTCGAGAGGAACATGTTTTTGTTTTCACTTGACTGAACTACATCGAACCAACAAAGAAAGCCAAGGATTATTTTATAATAATGTATATTCACATAAATGAGATAATTTTGATTTTGAGGAATTAACCAGAGTAGTAAAATAGTTAATAAAACTCAAGTATTTAATCAGTAATGTTCGGTTACATCAGGCATAATTCTTATTACTGCAAGCTCACTCCGTTGCAATGTGGTTTGAGGTGTGGTAGTTACAAAAAAACGCCTACATCCATCAATGTATGAAGAATGTAGGCGTCCCTATAATGAATCAATCTTTGTCAGTAATTGCTTAGCTGTTTTCTACAGTTTTCTTTTTCCGTCTACGTCTTACTTCTGCCCCTGCAAGACCGGCTAAGCCTATGCCGAAGAGAGCAATGGTTGCGGGTTCTGGGACAGGATCTGCTGTAGCAGCTACAAATTTTGCATCATCCATGGCTGCATTCTCTACACCCAAAAGTGTGGAGGTAAACTTGAGGTAAGAAGCTTTTTCTCCTGAGGTAAGGTTGAATCCGAGCCATGAGGTTCCGCTGCTATAAGCTGCCGCAGTTCCCAAGCTGTTGTCCAGAGCATCATAAGCAGTAATAATGCTTCCTCTATTAGGTTCAAAGCCGTAAAAGGTTGCACCCCACGCGATAACCGATGTTGAGAAGTCAATTCTGAATATTTCACCAAGATCGCCAGAGTCGGCGGAAGCGAAATTGACGTGGGTTGTTGCAAAAGGTGAATAAGCAATAGTTGGATCTGCTGGTGAATCTATCTGATTATGTGGGAGTGATGGCGCTGCCCAACCCGTAAGCGTCATACTGCCAACTGTAACAGGGTTTACTCGGAATGATGTATCGGTTGTAATGCTATTGAAATCTTCAGTCGTAGAAGCACCGACCGCAGTATCCCAACTCCCTTCATTTTGATAAGAAATCATTACCGCAGAGGCAGATTTGGTCAGAACCAGACCGACCAACAGACCGATCAGTAACATTGTAGTAAAGTAATGTTTCATATAACACTCCCTTCTCAGAATAGAGTACTTTAAATAATTTAATAATCTTTTCATTTCTATTACATTTCCTCCCTCATCTTTTCGAAGGAGAAATACTCATGAAACTATATGTAAAACTGATAAAATGTTGATAGGTAAATAGGTGCTAATAATTCTATAAATAGGTACTCTTACCTAACGTTTACAAATGTAAGCATAGTTATTGTCATATGTCAATAATAAAACCAGCTAACTCTTGTAAATATATTGACTGACGTTTATTTTACAGAAATATTATCATTTTATATCTATACTACAAAATCAAATTTATCACCAGATTACGTTTTATATATTAGAGAGAAACGAGATTCTTCATAAACATAAATAACTTGATGAGCTGACTAAAAACAGTATAAACCTTGGTACAACATATATTGTATTCTTATTGAAGGGTTGTGAAAAGTCCCTGGATGGGACTGCAAGTGACGTGCTCTGCCGTTGAACTATGCGGGTAATAAAAAAGGGGCAAGGTAATTTACTTACCAATGCCTCTCAACAGTAATAATACTCTTATTTTCTACTAATCTGAGAAAATCCACTGATCATACGCCTTTTCCTTATCAAGACTTATCTCCTTCGTCTATTACTAATGAGCATTTATGTTATACATAACAAATAACTTTTTAGAACAAACTCAATTATTTTCAAAATCAGTGGTTCAGGGAATACTGAAATGCTCAATGACGATGAATGAAGAAAGGATATTTGTTATTTGATTTAAATGGGCTTATTAGGTGCGTAAGATGATAAGAACTTTTTCTATTGTAAATTTTTTAATCAACAAACTTATACTCTATTAAATTTTGTTTAAACATATTATCATCGTCGTCGTACAGCCGTTTCGCATAATGATAAACTTCATGATGTTTAAGCATAAACTTTTTATCTTTAACCATTTCTCCAGGATTGTCCTTTTCCACACCTAATATATCATCCCTAAAACATTGTACAAGTTCACAAAATACTTCATCCTCATTTATTTCTGTGGAATCTTCGCTTGTACCTATTGTCGAGGTAGTATAATGCAAAAGTCTCTGCATGAATATTTCAGTTTTCTGCTGTGCATTTTCCTTGTCTATACCAACATCTTCAAACGCTAGACATACACCAAGATGTATAATGTCTATTAATTCACTGTCGTCATAATGATTACCACCAAACTCTGCTTCAAAAACTAACATGAAATACAAAAGAACAAGACGGAAATATAAAAGTTCAGAAACAATTTTTTTCTTTTCTTTGTCAGACAAGGATTTGCTTTCCTCAATTATCTGACAATTGTTGGAGTTCGCCTTTATAATATATTGGGCTAACAAGCGAGTAAATGCATGTATTGTTATTTTTGTTTTTTTGTTAAATAAGGACATGGTTCGATAAGGTCAGAATAGATATAAACAAATAGTACTTAGATTGTTAATATATTTATGAAAAGCATATCCATCAAATGATGGTTTTATATATGTGTGAAATGGTAATTCGATAGATCATGTAAATATAGCGGTATGATAAGTTTGTTATTAACCAAAAGCAATAGAAAAAAGAGTAGATTACGTTTGATATGTAGGACTTCTGAATGTAGTTGAATAGAGGATGTGGAGTAATTATCTATCAATTGAACAAACTTCATGTTAGACAACACATGAAAAAAAAAGGGGCATGGTAATCTGCTTACCAATGCCCCTTTATAGTAATAATACTCTTATTTTCTGCTAATTTGAGAAAATACTTTTATTCTCAATCACCACTCAGCATCTGTTCAGTCTTAGGTCTCACATCAAAGATTGTTAATGCTCCATGAGGATAAATTCCTCCACTAACCATTCCCATTAAATTATGGTCATGGGCAATAGTAACCCCTGGGCCTCGATTACAAGAGAGACACTCAGTCTGTGATGAGAAATCCGGGATATTATACAAAATATCATATCTTTCACCAGAACCTATGAGAATAGTGTCTTTTTCATACGGAGCCGGATGTTTTCTTCCATCTGTACCTACAATCAGTCCGTGATAACCGTGTGGATGCCACGCAAAAATGTGGTCGTATCCGATTGCCATTAACCTCACAAGAACAATTTCTCCATCGTATGCAACCAGCCTTGTATTCGGATCGTTAATTGTAGACAAAGGGTTATCCAGCTTGTCCATGAAAATCTTACCGTTCAGCGTAAAGTAATTAGATTTCCAACTCAGACAGTTTTTTATATTTCCCATGTCTCTCAACATTTCCATATATTCGCTATCTACTTCAGAGAAAAACAGGGTATACTCCCTGTCATACCGGTATCCATAAATTTCATTTTTCTTCTTCTCAATGACAAGTGGGAAATACAGTCCAGCCATGATATGGTTGGTTGAATCTACATGGCAATGTCCCATATATGAACCTTCAATATCATCAGGTATTGCTAAGAAATATCTAAATACCTCTTGAGGAAATACAGAAGGATAAGGGATATTTGGAATACCATCAACAGCCGGAATTAAATCAAGACCATGCCAGTGAATAGTGTGTGCCACATGTTGAATACCGGAGTGCTCCTCCGCTTCATACCAACCGGCATTGTGTAATACCACAATATAGTTCTTTCCGGATTGAAAACGAATTTCATCTCCCGGGACCTTAATTGGCTCTAGCTTAGCGTCTCTCTCTTCAATGGTCTTTATCTCTCCTACATCAGACCAATCCGGTGCATGAGTGAACCCCCACTGATAGATATATTCTCCATCAGCCATCTCTATATAACCGTCTGTAACATAGATATGAAGTTCCTGCTCTATTTCACCCCGTTCATGTAATTTATGAAAATCTTCAGCTATCTTCTTATCACCAACAATCAGTTTTTCAGCAGCACCTGCTGTAGTCGCAAGACAGATAATGACAGCAAACAAGAAAGGCAGTGCCAGACACTTTCTCGGGACCTGCGAAACAACTTTGATAAAGTTTGAAAATGAATAAAACATCAAGCTCCTCCTTTTAAAAAAATTATTATTATATAGGCATCGTAAAAGCAATATTCATACCGTTCGTTTATTTTGAATATATAACGAATGGCAGACAGACATAAGTCATTCTACATTAATACATTACTACGAAAGACCAATTATGTTTATGGATTTGAACAATAGGGACAAAGTACAACTTGCGAAATAGTTACGCATATTACAATTTCTCTAGAATTTATTGCGCGTATTTTGTGCTTTCAAAGAAGAAAGAGTATCAGATATTCGCTCTCAATACATTAAAAAAGCACGAAATATTTTAAATCAAGTGTGTTTTAGCCTCATAATTTGATAATTATATCCTAAGTCGGCTTTCTTTAGAATAAAAATGAGTGAGAAAAGGAAAGTTTGAAAATTTGGATATAAGATATAAATTAGAGCATCGTTGTGGTACATTGCATACTGTCCTGAGATTTAAGGTGTTAACGGGCAGGGAAAGACACTCAATGAGCGTAGAAAGAGCCTATCTGAAGCTATTTCTCTAATTATTGAAGACCGCAGTGGTGTACCTGAAATATAAACTGATCATGTAAGTGGACACCCACCCCTGCCACTCAACTATTACTACAATTTAGCTCCCCATCAAGTTTGAGCTTCAACTTCTTCAATAACCTCTGCACATCGGTTACATAGTGTCGGGTATTTTTCTATCTTGCCTACTTCGTTGCGGTAGTTCCAGCATCTGTCACATTTGTTACTATCTGCTACACTGGTTTTAATAGATAGTTTTTCAAATATCTCTCCGTTATTTGCAGAGTCAAGAGGTTCGCTGCTTATGGTTACATCGGAAACTATAAAGATCATTGCTAAATCATTCTCGTACTCCTTCAGCAAACCAAACAGTTCAGCATCTTCTGTGTAAAGTTCAACTGCGGCCTCAAGGGAGCTGCCGATCTGTTTTGCCGCCCTCATTGCTTCGAGCTCCCTTGCCACATCGGTCTTAACCTTGATAATTGTTTCCCACTTATCATTAAGCGTTTTATCTGTGTATTGTTCGTTGATAACCGGCCATTCAGAAAGGTGAACGCTGCTGTCATCCTGATTAATCTCGTTCCATACCTCCTCAGAGGTGTACACCAGAACAGGAGCAAGAAGTCGTACCAATACAGAATTTATCCTGTGAAGAACAGTCTGAGTTGCACGTCTTTCAACTGAGCTTTTTGAGAATGTATATAACCGATCCTTCATAATGTCAAAGTAAAATGAACTCATCTCAACCACACAAAAGTTGAGTACATTGTGATAGACGCGATGAAACTGGAAAGACTCATACGCGGAAGTTACAGAGGTTATGAGTTCATCTGTCTTGTATAATGCCCACCGGTCAATCTCCGGCATCTGTGCATACTCTACCGAATCATTCTCAGGGTCAAAACCGGATAAGTTGCCTAGAATATATCTGAAGGTATTTCTGATGCGCCGGTAGGGATCTGATGTTTTTAATATGATTTCAGGTGAAGCGTGCATCTCGTTACGGTATTCCATTGAAGAGGTCCAGAGCCTTACAATATCTCCGCCCAACTCTTTCAAGGCATCTCCAACCGATACAAAGTTTCCCAGTGATTTAGACATCTTTTTACCATGTTCGTCTACTACAAAACCATGAGTCAGTACCGTTTTGAAGGGGGCCTTCTCCCACGCGGCAACAGAAAGAAGCAATGATAATTGAAACCATCCCCGATGCTGATCACTTCCCTCAAGATATATATTTGCCGGAAAAGCCAATGCATCACGTTTGTTCAATACAGAATGGTGACTGGAGCCCGATTCAAACCATACATCAAATATATCATTCTCTTTTTCAAAATCGATAGAACCGCATTTAGAGCATTTTGTGCCTTCAGGCAGGAACTCGTTTGTCTCTTTATAGAACCAGCTATCCGCACCATGCTTTAAAAACATGTCACGTACGTGGTTTACAACCTTCACATCTAGAAGTGATTCGTTACACTGAGTACAATAGAAAGCCGGTATAGGCACGCCCCAGGAACGCTGTCTAGAGATACACCAGTCCGGACGATCCTTTATCATATTTGAGAGCCGAACTTCACCCCATGACGGGATCCAATCTGATTTCTTAATCTCATCCAACGCGTTTGTTCTGAGTTCCTTATGATCGATGCCCACAAACCACTGTTCTGTAGCTCTGAAAATTACCGGTTTCCTGCAACGCCAGCAGTGAGGATATGAATGGTTTATTTTGTCCATATGCAACAATAGGCCCAACTCATCGAGTTTTTCTGTAATTGTTTTATTCGCATCATAGATATTCAGTCCTGCAAAATCTCCAGCCTCTTCCGTAAAAATACCGGTTGCGCCAACAGGGCTTACAATCGGCATGTTGTATTTTAAACCGGTCTGATAATCATCCTGACCATGGCCCGGTGCTGTATGAACACAACCGGTACCATCCGTCAAAGTAACGTAATTTGCCAGAACGACAGACCCTTCCCTCTTCATAATCGTATGCTGATATTTCAAGCCTTCCAGGGATTTGCCTTTGATAGAGCCCAAACGCTTGTAGTCCTCTATCTCCTGCAGTTTCATGACAGAGTCCAACAGATCCTCAGCTACTATTGATACCTGTTTCTTTTGCGTTTTCGGATTTATATATCTTACAGCCGTGTATTGAAATTCCGGATGCACTGCAATCGCAAGGTTTGCAGGCAGTGTCCATGGAGTAGTAGTCCATATCAGCATATGGGCATCTTCGTCCTGAATCTCCGGAAAGATATCTTTAGGAGAATTTAATAATTTGAAGTTAACGTAGATTGAAGGACTGGCTTTGTCCTGATGTTCCAACTCTGCCTCGGCAAGAGCAGTCTCACATTGCATACACCAGTGTATTGGCTTCAGACTTCTATAAACATATCCTTTCTCTACCAGTTTCCCAAATACCTCAATAATTCCCGCTTCATATTGTGGAGTAAATGTAAGGTATGCAGATTCCCAATCACCAGATATGCCCAGTGCCTTAAACTGCTTCTTTTGCACTTTTACGAATTTTTCAGCATATTTCTTGCACTTCTTGCGAATCTCAATTTTCTTCATGCCCTTCGCTTCTGAACCAAGCTCCTGCAGAACCCTGTGTTCAATTGGCAGACCATGGCAATCCCATCCGGGTATGTAAGGGGCATCGTAACCCTTCATTGTATGGAATCGTATAATTATATCTTTCAGGATCTTGTTTAGTCCTGTTCCTATGTGAAGGTCACCGGTAGGATATGGAGGGCCATCATGTAGAATGAACTTATCCGCACCTTCCCTCGCCTTTCGAATCTGAGCGTAGAGGTCTTTTTTATCCCAATTCTTCAGGAATTCAGGCTCTCTCTGGACCAGATTCCCCTTCATGGAGAATTTTGTTTTTGGTAAATTTATCGTATCTTTATAACTCATATTTAAATAACCCTATTAATATCCTCTTCATTAATATTTCTAATAAACACTTTCTTATCTCTTGACGTTTCACCGGAAACGATTTCTATGTCCGAGCTTTTGATGCCGAGCCAGCGAGAAAGTACTTTGACTACCGCCTTATTCGCCTTTCCCTTTTCCGGTGCAACAGTAACTGCAATTTTTATCTGGTCGGCGTGTTCTCCTACTATCCTGTCTTTACTTGCATTTGGTTGTACCTTAACAGATACGACTATTCCGCCTTCAACTTTCCTTATATTAAGCATTACGAAATACTATGTGATCCACAACTTTAGTTCACTTTAAACTTTAGGCACTCTTAACTTTTTAGAACATTAATATTTTATTGAAAACGAATCATATTCACCGGTCGCCTGTTCCCAAACGGTTTCTATATTTGTGACCTCTGCTCCAGGAGGCCCCTTTTTGCACCATTCTATGATTTTGTCAATCTTATCTATATTGCCTTCAAAAACCGCTTCAACACGTCCATCCTGACAGTTTTTCACCCAGCCAGTCAAGCCCAATTTACTAGATTCATCCCTTGTACCAGCCCTGAAAAAAACGCCTTGGACCATCCCTTCGATAACGATATGCAGTCTTGCTATTTCCATACTAAATCAAGAAAAATTCATTCAAGTTATTTATCGGTAATCAGTCAACCGCCTTTTGGCATATATTCAAGCAGATTACCTACGCCTATACAACTAACATGCAATATTCGTAGCAAAAGATTTATGAGTCCCCAGGAGATGAACAATTGAAACTTAGAATATAGTTATTTCTTAGAAATTGTAAATATTATTTATTATTATCTTAACAATTCCCATAACCTATTTATCTCTGTAGATGGAGTGAATATGGAGATATGATATAATTAAATCAGGCCCTTCAGCGCATTCACGTCAGCGTCTGAAGGACCTGTTATACTGTTTGCTTAAACTATTTACCGTTTAAACCTTATTCCGCGTATATGTGATCACTATCTGCGGAAGTTGGAAGCTTGTGCAACCCCATAAAGGTAAACAGTACAATTGGGAAAGCGATCAGAAGAATTATTGAAAGTAAAATAGGTCTGAACGATTTCTTAATATTTGTTTTAGGCAGCATCAATGGCAAATGCATATAGGTAAGATATACAAGCCAGCTGATTAAAGACCATATCTCTTTAGGATCCCATCCCCAATATGTTCCCCACGCACCCTTTGCCCAGATCGAACCGGTAATCAAACCGATAGTTAAGAACGGAAAGCCAATGGAAACGGCAATATAAGCGAGCTTATCGAAACTATAATCCTTCTTTAATTGGATCCCTGACTCGACAACCTCTGCTACTTTCTGCTTTCCGGAGAAAATCCATCTATGTATTAAATAAACGATTGCGGCGGAAAATGACATACTCAGCGCGGAATATGATAGAAAATAGCATATTACGTGTGTGACCAGCCAGTTACTCTGTAGTGCCGGAGGAAGTTCTTTTATTGTACTATCAGCTTGGAGTGCAGAACATATCATCCATGCAACCAGTACACATTGTAATGCACCTATGATCCCAATACGGGATTCATGTACTTTAACAATAAAGATGGTTACCAGTTCAAAGATCAGGTAAACAAGCGCAATACTCCATGCAAAGAAGACAAACGATTCAAATTTGTCAGACATTGGAGCATGATGCGCCTCAGACCACCTTGTCAGTACTAATATTGTGTTTAATATAAAACCACTCGAAAGCACACCGAAAGCGACCCATCGCATGCTTTTCGCTCTCCAGACTTCCCTGACTATGTAAGCAACAATAGCGGCACAATATACATATAAAGTTAATTTCAGCATAAAATCCATAACTCATACACCTCTCTTCTCTATTTTGTTAAACAATAAACATTTTTCATTAATCACTCTAAATTGGTATTTTAGAGACTAATGGTATTATTTACTCAATATGTTCAGCCAGCATCTCTTCTTCGGAATAATACTCTTCTATCTTTTTCCCTTTTTTCAATTTTCGTCTTAAGAAAGGTTTTACATAAAAGATAAAGACTATACCTATACATAACATAATAAATCCGGTATAGACCACTAACAAGCCTGGATTCTTTGTTACCTGAAGCCCTGTGTATCTCTCACCTTCAGGATCGTAGCTAGACTGATAAAAAACAAAACCTTTATACTTCAACGCATTATTAACCTCAATAGTCTTCGTCACCATGGTTTTGCCATTTTCTACAACTCTCAAAATACTTTTATAATCTTTAATCTCCATGCCGGATTTTTCATATAAAACGGCAAAGTTATTATCAGGATACCAATGTGGCGGAGTATGTGCGAATACCCACTCCGCAACTTTCCCTCTTGGCCCTTCCATCTCTATCAAAACAGCAGGGTTTCCGGCATGCTCACCAGGCCCATGGTTATGGCCCTCATGCCCACCAACTCTTTTAACAACACTCTTTTTTAAACCATGTGATGGGAAATATTTTATAACCCTGATTTCCAGCTCCGAATCAGCTACGTTATAACTCTTGTTGAGTTCCCAATCGTTAATACTAATTACTTCTTCATTCTTTATATAAGAAATTGTCTTCTTACCACTTTTATTCTGAACAATCCTTACTCTATGCTTTGCATCAGAGAAATTCTCGGGAACGCTACATAAAAGCTTAACGTCCTTATAGATTACCTGATGGGCTTTATCCTGGTAATCAGGATACTTCGAAAATGACCAGCGAGAATCTTTTCCCTGAGGGCCACTAATCTCAACCATTACGGCTGGATTATTTGGTTCTTGCTCACTTAATGGCACCAATCTTTTGGAGTAATCAAGTGCAAAATTCTTTATCTCAATTATGAAATCTGTACCGTCAATAGAAAATTTCTTCCCTTTTTCAACCGGTACACTTTTAACTATATTTTTTCCTTCAATTGTTATATCCAGCTTTGGTTTAGTGCTCTTACCTGCGGCATTTGCGAGCTTCTCATGCTTCTCAGCATTATCAGCCCATACGTAATCTATCTTTAAATCACGTTGAGTATCACTATACCAGTTACGGTCTTTGGCAAGAAGCCAACCTTCAGCAGTAACGTTACCCTTCTCTGAAAGCTGAATGTACAAAGCGGGATTATTCGGTACATCAGATACGTTTATTGGCTCTTGTTGAATTTCAGCATCTTCAATAAAATCTTTAACGGTAACCGCATAATTAGTGCCGGATACACTGTTTCTTTTACCTACTTTTGCAGGGACTGCTTTCTGCTTATCTTTGTCTTTTACGTAAGCAATCAGCTTATATTTCGGAGGATGCTTCTCAATCAAGAAATCATCACAGAATACCTGAAAGCCCAGAGGGTTCTTCTTATAGTCAGGCCTGGTCAGATAATAGTCTACTGATTTGCCCTCATAAATATTAACACCACCCTTTACACCGGTAAGAAGGTCAACAACACATCCAATCAGAATCAAGATTATACTGATATGAGTAACCAGGAAACCGATCATCAGTACCTTATTCCGCCACCTCTTAACCGTACAACAACCTAAATTCACACACAGTAATACAAGAAGGAACGAAAACCAATAGGAATGAAATATATCAGTAAACTGAATCGCAGCGAAGAATTTAGCAAGGCCTGCTCCATATCTGGCCGCATATTCTTCAGGTGATTTCTGTTGAAGAATGACTGTTCCGAGAACACATGAAACCGCCATTATTACTATGATTATGACAGCAAGTCTTACAGAGCACAAAATCTCCCATGTCTTGCTATTATTCTTTACTTTTTTTACCTGCGGTATTGCTGCCTTTGACATGCTACCTTACCTTACTTTTATTCTACAACATCTTCCTCTACTTATAGCAAGGCTTTTAAGTTTGGTAAGAAGTGTTTAAGATTTATATAAATTAACGTTTATTATTTCAGTTGCTCTAGCCGGATTTTGGAGACAAGATAAGGAACTCAACTCTTCTATTTTTCATCTTGCCGACTTTGCTTTTATTAGAGGATATCGGTCTGTTTGGACCATAACCAGCTATGTGTATTCTCTTTTCCTTTATATGTCCTTTTCTCACAAGATAATGCAAAACACTTAACGCCCGTCCGGCTGATAAATCATGATTTGATTCCCATAAATATTTTGACTTTACTATAGGATCATTATCTGTATGTCCATCAATCCTTACTATTGCTTCAGGGTGAGACTTAAGATGTTTGGCAATCTTCTCCAAAGCAACTTCACCCTTGGTCTTTAACTTTGCCAGACCTGAATCGAATAGAATCGTCTCCGGAAGTTGAATCATAGGACCTTCTGCTGTATCTCTAACCGCAGCTCCCTCACCAATAGAACGGGCAAGTTTCTGTAAATCGGCACGAAGTTTTCTCTTTTCTGCTGCATCTGATTGCGCACGTTCCTGGTACCCCTTGTTGACCCTACCGGTAGAGTCCAATTCTGCCTTTAATTTATCAAGCTCGGTCATTTGATCGCGAACAGTAATTGCCTGACGCCTATTAGCAGTCCGAAGTTCATCCAATTCAGCACAACCCTGCACTAGAAAAACTGCAATAGCGAAAAACACGAGTCCAAAACGTCCTATATTTTTCTTCATGTTCGGCATTCCTCCACCACCAATTTCAGTACGAATTTAGTAAATACAGACAAAATTCAAGTCCCGAATATAACACGTGATAAAACCCTTTGCAAGTAATTTTTGACTATTATCAACTCTTATATGTTTTTTCAGGATCAAAGATTTTTTCTTCATTTATTTCGATACTATTTGTTTTATTATTGTATCTTCTGTAATAGCATGACATATAACCTGCGTGACATGCCGCAACGTTCTGTTTAACCTTAATAACTAGTGACTTGCCCTCACAATCAAGAAAAACCTCCTCTACTGACTGTGTATGACCTGAAGTTTCTCCTTTAAGCATTAATCTGTTTTGCGAACGGCGAAAAACATGTACTTTACCTGTTTCAATACTCTTTTCCAAAGCGTCCTGATTCATAAAACATAATGTCAGGACCCTATTATCAGCTACATTTACTATTACGGCCGGTATCAGGCCTTTATCATCAAATTTAATTTTTTCCAGTAACTGCATCTTCCCTCCCCGTTAATATTTTTTCTTCCGATTTAGACTTATTCCTTGTAATCTCACTATATAATCTGCTTGCCGATTGCCTGCAATTTTTAGATTGTTGTATCGCAGATATAACGGCAATACCATCAGCGCCGTTTTCGAGAACATCGCTAATGTTGTTTTCATTAATACCACCCAATGCAATAACAGGGATATCTATTTGTGCCTTTATCTTTCCTATTTCATCTACCCCCAACGGCTTTATGAAATAATCTTTATTGACAGTCTCAAATATAGGACTTATCGTAACGTAATCTGCTCCACTGTTTTCCGCCATTTTGGCTTCCTTAAGGCTATGTGCTGAAAAACCAATCAATTTGTCCCGTCCTATCATGTTCCGGACTATACCTATTTTCAGTGATTGCCAACCAAGATGAACACCATCTGCATCAACCGCAATTGCAATATCAACCCTGTCATTAATTATCAGGTTTACATCTTTTTCCTCTGTCAACTCTCGAATCTCTTTTGCTAAACAGTACAAATCATAAGTACTCAGATCTTTTTCCCTTAACTGAACAGTTCCAACTCCACCTTCAATCGCCTGTTCTATAATGTCCGTAAGTTTTGTTTCAGAAACTTTCCTGTTCGTTATTAAAGCAAGATCTAACCCTCTGGTTAATTCGCTCATAGCTCTCACACCTTAAATTCGGTGTTTACCCCAAGGAGTTTTTTAAACTTTCTCAGCATAGGTTTAGAAACTTCTGAGATGTACTCAGTCACTTGTTTAGGAGCTCTTCCAATAAAGTTCTTCGGCTTTAGTATATCATCTAACCTATCTTTAATTATCGAAAAATCCTCATCTTTTTTGACTCGTTCAATAAAATCATTGTCCGCACCCTCTTCTTTGACAAGGGTAATAGTCTCCATAGAATATTTACGTATTTTCTCATGGAGATTCTGCCTGTTACCACCGGCTTTAACAGCCTCCATCAATATGCTTTCTGAGGCTAAAAACGGCAGCTCTTCATTAACGCGTTTCTCTATCACTTTCGGGTACACCGTTAAATCCCGGACAATACCAAGAACGATGTCCAGCATTGCGTCCGTTGCGACAAACATTTCCGGCAGTACAAGTCGCCTGTTTGCGGAATCATCCAGCGTTCTTTCAAACCACTGTACACTGCTCGTAAGATCAGTATTCAGACCATTACAGATTATGTAACGGGCTAAAGACGCTACTCTCTCGCTACGCATAGGATTCCGTTTATACGGCATGGCAGAAGAGCCTATCTGCTTCTTCCCAAACGGTTCTTCGACTTCTTTCAAATTATGCAGAAGCCTGAGATCATTTGAGAACTTATGTGCCGATTGAGCGATACCGGATAAAACATCTGAAATCTGACTGTCAAGCTTTCGAGTATAGACCTGGCCGGCAACAGGAAGGATTTTATCGAATCCCATCTTTTTTGACACCTGCTGATGAAGCTGCTTTACCTTTTTCTCATCTCTATCAAATAGGGCCATAAAACTGTTTTGTGTGCCTATTGTACCTTTAGCGCCTCTGAATCTTAAATTCTCTATCCGGTTTTCCAGATCTTCTATATCAATAATAAAATCCTGCATCCACAGACACGCCCTTTTCCCGACAGTAGTAAGCTGGGCCGGCTGGTAATGAGTATATCCTAACGTAATCAAATCTTTATACTCTTTGGCAAACACAACCAACGCATCTACAATATTAACCAGCTTCTTCAACACGATATTCATACCGTTTTTCATAAGAATCAGATCGGCATTATCCTGTACAAACG
The DNA here is from genome assembly GCA_018670825.1 of Candidatus Scalindua sp. Lineage (GTDB taxonomy): Bacteria > Planctomycetota > Brocadiia > Brocadiales > Scalinduaceae > Scalindua. Next base: position 27,742 of record JABHIW010000030.1, read on the forward strand.
CACTTGTCGCGCCTAAATGAATTATCGGACTTGCCGCAGGACACTGATCGCCAAAAGCATGAACGTGTGCCATTACATCATGCTTCACCCTGAGTTCATGTTTTCTGGCTGCGTCAAAGTTTATATTATCCTGGAATTTCTTCATTTCATCAATCTGCTTCCGTGATATTGCTTTAACCCCAAGAGCTTTTTCCGTTTCTGCTAATGCAATCCAGAGTTTTCTCCATGTACTATATTTCAATTGATCTGAGAAATTATAGCTCATCTCTTCGCTTGCGTATCTTTCGGCAAGTGGACTTTGATATTTTTGATATTTATCCTGTTTTTTACTCATTGATTTACTGTTTTTTTTCTTCATCCCACATCCAATCCTGATTTTCTAAATAATATCTGTTCTGGCATTATTTACCTATAAGAAAAAAAGTGCCATCTTTTACAAAGATGGCACTTTTATAATATGAAACCTTTTAATGCTTTTCAACATCTACTTCTTTTTCAATTACTTCTCAGGAGCATCGCTGACTATAGCATTAGTCGTCAACAATAACCCTGCAATACTTGCCGCATTTTGAAGTGCAGTCCTTACAACCTTTGTCGGATCAATAACGCCTGCCTTGACCAGATCAGTATACTTCTCCTTGGCAACATCAAAACCGTTATTCCCTTCCATCTCTTTTACCTTCTGCACAACCAAAATTCCATTTAAACCTGCATTGTCAGCAATTTGTCTGAGCGGGACTTCAATAGCGTTTCGAATTATGTTTACTCCAACCTTTTCATCTTCGTTAAGCCCGGAATCCACCTTCTTCAACGCTTTCTCAGCTCTTAATAGCGCAACGCCTCCTCCAGGTAAAATCCCTTCTTGAGCAGCAGCCTTGGTAGCATGCATTGCATCCTCTAAGCGTGCCTTCTTCTCCTTCATCTCTGCCTCTGTCGCAGCGCCTACATTTATCTTTGCGATTCCACCGGCAAGTTTCGCGAGCCTTCCCTGTAATTTCTCTACATCATAATCTGAAGTAGAATTTTCAATTTCATTTCTTATCTGTTGAACTCTACCCTGTATCTCCTTTTTAGATCCACTGCCTTCTATAATCATCGTGCAATCTTTATCGATAATTACTTTTTTAGCACCACCTAAATCGGATAGTTTAAGGCTGTCCAATCCTATTCCCAAATCCTCAAATATTGCATCAGCACCTGTTACTGCCGCAATATCGCCAAGCATTGCCTTCTTTTTGTCACCAAATTCAGGAGCCTTCACTACAGCGCATTTTAATGTTCCCCGCATCTTGTTAACCACAAGAGTGGTAAGCGCTTCACCCTCCAGATCATCAGCTATAATCAATAAAGGTTTTCCCGCTTGTGATACTTTTTCCAATACGGGTAAAATCTCCTTTATTGAAGAGATTTTTTTCTCATGAACAAGGATATACGGATTTTCAAAAACAACCTGCATCTTCTCCGTATCGGTAATAAAGTAGGGAGAAAGATAACCCTTGTCGAATTGCATTCCTTCAACTAAATCCACTGTCGTTTCTAATCCCGAGCCTTCTTCAACGGCTATTACGCCGTCACTACCGGCTTGCTCCATGGCATTCGCTATCTGTTTTCCAATCTCATTGTCATTATTTGCCGCAATTGTACCTACCTGTTCAATCTCTTTTTTACCGGAAACGGCAATACTCATTTTAACGAGCTCTGATGTTATCGCCTCCACGGCTTTCTCAATTCCTCGTTTTATTCCAACCGGATTCGCCCCGGCAACAAGACTTTTCAGACCTTCGGTATATATAGCTTCTGACAATACCGTTGCGGTAGTTGTTCCATCACCGGCAATGTCATTTGTTTTTGAAGCGACCTCTTTTACCAGCTGTGCACCTATATTCTCATACGGATCTTCAAACTCTAATTCATTCGCAACAGTAACACCATCTTTTGTTATTGTTGGGGAACCAAAGCTCTTTTCAATAATTACATTTCTGCCTTTTGGACCCATAGTTACTTTGACAGCCTTTGCCAATTTATTTATTCCTGCTTTTATGGCCATTCCAGCATCAGGACCACACAGTACTATTTTACCAGCCATTCCGTTCTCCTATATTATTCAATTATTGCAAGAATATCATCTTCAGACATTAACAGGTACTCTTCGCCATCAATATCACTCTCAGTTCCCGCGTAAGATGTAAATACAACTCTATCTCCTTTTTTCACCTGGAATCCTGCTCTTTCACCACTGTCCAACAGTTTTCCATCACCCAGGGCAATTATTTTTCCCTCTTTTGGTTTTTCTTTAGCGGCATCCGGTAACACAATACCTCCGGCAGTTTTTTCTATCGCATCAAATCTTTTTATTAAAATCTTTTCTCCGATTGGCTTTGTTTTCATTTTCTATCTCCCTTTGTTAAATTGTCAACTAATTGTTTATCTCTTATCTTAATAATACTTCTCCAGTGACTGCTCTACCGCATACTTAATTATCTCTTTATTTATCGGTTTAGATAATAAGGTATAAGCATTCGCCTCAATTGCCACCAACTTTAGATCTTTAGAGGTATCTGCAGTCACGAAAATACAGGGAATCTGTATCTTTTTTTCCTCTTTGATAAATTCAAAAGTTTCGAAACCACTAAAATCCGGCATGTGCACATCCATTATCAACAGATGCAATAACTCATGCTTCGCGATTTCAAGAGCCTCTCTACCACAACTCGCTAAATACGTCGTATAACCTTCCGGTTCAAAAATGTCGTTTAGACCGTAACGACAATCGTCATCATCATCAGTAATCAAAATATTGAAATTCACTTTATCACGTTTTAATAATGTCATCATGATTGTTTATTTTTGTTTGAGAAAATACGTATTCAGGAGAATATAGCAAACAAAATGCCAATACGCTTTGTGAGGTTTATATAAAATAAATATATCTAAGCAGAATAATAAGCAAGGCTTACGAATAATTGGAAAGCGACTTTCGCTCTGCCACAATGGCACACAAGACCTGAAAGCTATTTTTTTGCTGCCAATATGGCATTTACGACGAATAGGTTATTATTTTGAAATGAAAAAGAGTGTGCTGGTAAAGAAGAATGGATTTGAGATTATCGTAAATTTTAGTACATAGGTCTGGTTTCCATACCAGACAATTAATCTACAAACGAAATCGGCGCGTATGCCTGCCCGACTTACAGTCATTCAGGTGGGGAAACGTGCCATACTTATCTACTCATCTATAGTCTTACGTTTTTCTTTGCGCTCTTGGCGTCTTGGCGGTGAATTACTTTTTGTTTTCTCTTTCTCCTCAAGTACATTCCTCCCAATCCAGCCACTCCAAGTCCCAGTAGAGCGACGGTCCCAGGTTCCGGAACGGGTGCTGAGCCCACACTTAATTCTCCGGTCGTGTAGAGAGATGAAGTGTCCCAGAAAAGGTCACCCAAAAGAGTCGGCATAACAAGAAAGTCAAACATCCCCGTCAGGCTACCCCAGTTAAGGATGTCGAACGTATCTCCCGCATCCGGATTGAATCCACCGTAAAGGAGTACTTCAAGCGAACCGCCAAGGTCCATTATCCCGGAAACATCAAGGACATCATGCTCTATTCCAGCAAGCAGCCCTCCAATCTCCATCTGAAGCGTACTGTTAATATCCTGTGAGTAATCACCGAAGACAGAGGTCAGGCCGGGTGAATTTCCCGGGGCTAGGGTCCCGCCTGTCATTGCAAGGTTACCCGTAAATGTATCCACAGCAAGCGTACCACCTGTCATGTTAAATGTTCCGCCGTTTGTATTGTCAATAGAGGTGGCTTTCAGCATACCGCCGCTCAGGTTGACAACACCGGCATCCCAGAGCTTGAGGGCGGCGCTGATCAAGGCGTCACCAGCGCCTGATATGTTCATAGTACCGCTTCCGCCGGAAACAACGCTTGATCCGCCAATGTAGCTATTGTTTGCAGAGAAACTTCCGCCACTTACATTATATATCCCACTGCTGCCGGAGCTGGCACCGACAAGAAGGTTGTTTGATACAGTATTCGTCCCGCCGGTCTGCGTAAAATTACCGGTACCGGAATTACCGATAGTTTCACTGCCGGCGCTGATTGACTCTACGCTTCCCAGAGTGTGACTTCCATTCGTCCCTGCCGAGTTGCCAATGTTAAGGTTATCAACACCGATTGTACCCGCGTTTACCGTACCACCATCTATGTTAATCGTTCCTGTCCCCGCACCATCAACAATGTCACCGCTCACATTAAGAGTTCCGTTGGAAATAGTATAGGTACCGCTGCCGCCTGATAATCCTCCCAGGGAAAGGTTATTTGTAACCGTATGTGTACCACCGGTCTGATTAAATGTACCCGTACCTTCATGACCAACAAATTCGAGATCGGTCGAAAGGCTGCCTCCGCTCAAATTAAATGTTCCAGTCGAACGACGTCCAACATGGAGAAAATTAGTAATCGCATGCGTTCCACCACTCTGGGTGAATGCCCCATTACCATCAAGGCCAACGTATTCGAAATCGGACGAAAGGCTGCTGCCTGTACCACTTAAATTATATGTCCCGCTGCCGCCTGCCTGATCACCGAGGATTAATCCGGATGAAATATCGTTCGTACCTCCGCTCTGAGTAAACAGACCGCTACCGGACGTACCGACTAACACGCTATTTGCAGTAAGATTGCCTGTGCCGCTTAGATTATAGGTCCCGTTGCTACCGGCATTCAAACCAATGTTGAGGTGAGTTGTAACGGTATTAGTCCCGCCGGTCTGCGTGAAGGTACCGGTCCCAAAACTGCCGATGTTTTCATTACCGGCGCTGATCGACTCTCCGCTTCCCAGAGTGTGACTTCCATTTGTCCCTGCTGAGCTGGCAATATTAAGGTTATCAACACCGATTGTCCCCGCGTTTACCGTACCTCCGTCTATATTAAGCGTACTGGAACCTGTACCGTTTACGATGCTGCCGCTCACATTGAGAGTTCCGTTGGAAATGGTATAGGTACCGCTGCCGCCGGAATTCATACCAAGCCTCAAGTCTGTCAGACCCAGAGTTGAGCCATCTGAATGGGTAAAGGCCCCGGTTCCTGACCCGCCCACGTTCAGATTATCAAAGGTAAGGTTAGGAGTAGTAGCCGTAGTATGACTTACATTGGAACCGGAAGTTATTCCCAGACCGTATGTATCTACATCTATGGTCCCACCGACATTGAGCGTACCGCCGTCATTGTTGAGTATACTGGCACCGGCGCCGTCAGTGATATTTCCATTCACATTAAGCGTACCGCCGGAAATGGTATAGGTACCGCTACTGCCGGAGTGAACTCCAATTTGGAGGTTATTTGAGACTGAATGCGTACCACCGCTTAGATTATACGTTCCGCTACTGCCGGAGTTAATTCCAATGTTGAGGTTATTTGAGACTGAATTCGTACCACCGCTTAGATTATACGTTCCGCTGCTGCCGGAGTTAATTCCAATGTTGAGGTCATTTGAGACTGAATGCGTCCCGCCGGTCTGGGTAAAGA
>JABHIW010000101.1 GCA_018670825.1 Candidatus Scalindua sp.
TGAAAAGTATGCGGTTGCTGTTTTTGTTCCTAAGTTAAGTGCTTGGCGGGTGACGTTGACGTTGCCTGTGCTTAATGCAGCTAGAGAGGTTTTGTTTCTGGTTTCGGGAAGATCCAAGTCTGAGATGATACAGCGTATAATAAGTATGAAACAACCTGCTAAAGAACTCCCCGCAACTATGGTTAATCCGCAAAGTGGCGAGCTTCATTGGATGCTGGATTCCGAAGCTATGGTTTTAATTAATAAGAGTGGAAGAGATGTAATGTTCCCTTTTTAAATAACATTCAAGATAATAAATGTCGGGTAAGAAACCCGACCTACACAGAAATATAATACTTTTGTAGGGCGGGTTTCTTACCCGCCGACTTTCGAATACATTTATTTAATCGGTAAAACTTAGTGAGGATAATAAATAATTATGAATAAACAAGTGTTTGGTCTGATCGGCCTGGGAGTTATGGGCCAGAATTTTGTGCTGAATGTTGAACGTAATGGCTATAGTGTTGCTGTTTATAACCGATCGGCGGAAACAACGGAAAAGTATATTGAAGGTCCGGCGGCTGGCAAAAACATCAAACCTGCGTATACATTAAAAGAATTTGTTGATTCACTGGAAAGCCCTCGCAGGATTATGTTATTGGTTAAAGCGGGTGCGCCTGTTGATGCGACTATCCAGCAACTCATTCCTTTATTGGATAAGGGTGATTTGATTATAGATGGGGGAAACTCTTTTTTCACGGATACAGAACGGCGGGCCAAGGACCTGGAATCTCAGGGCTTCAATTTTTTTGGAATGGGAGTGTCCGGCGGAGAAGAAGGTGCCTTGTGGGGGCCAAGTCTGATGCCGGGAGGTTCTCGTGATGCTTATAAGGAAGTTGAACCTATCATGAATGCGGTAGCTGCGAAGGCTGAGGAAGATGGGGAACCCTGTGTTACTTTTTTAGGTCCCGGGGGTTCAGGGCATTATGTCAAAATGGTACATAATGGTATTGAGTATGGGGATATGGAGCTTATAGCCGAATCTTATTATTTGCTCAAGCGGGCCCTTGGACTCTCCGCTCAGGAATTTCACGAAATTTTTACCGAGTGGAATAAGGCGGAATTATCCTCGTTTCTCATTGAGATAACAGCAAAAGTTTTCAAGAAAATTGATGAAGGCACCGGAAAACCTTTAGTCGATGTAATATTGGACAAGGCCGGACAAAAAGGAACAGGCAGATGGATGGGAGAAAATGCGCTGGAATTGGGGATATCGATTCCTACCATTCTTGCTGCTGTTAATGGACGAATTCTCTCTTCACAAAAGGAAGAACGTGTGTATGCTTCAAGTGTATTAACAGGTCCGACAAAGAAGTATGAAGGATCATCACAAAAGCTGATAGAAGCAACAAGAGATGCGCTTTACGTGTCTAAAATTTGTTCTTACGCTCAGGGTATGAGTCTGCTTAAAAAAGCTTCTGTGGAGTATGGGTATGACATGGATTTAGGTGCAATTGCAAAAATCTGGAGAGCAGGTTGTATTATCAGGGCTAGGTTACTTAATGACATAACCAGTGCTTTTAACCGAAACAAGGATTTGCCTAACTTGCTTGTTGATGATGTGTTTCGAGAGTCTGTAAACTCCAGACAGGAGTCATGGCGTTTTGTTATACACACGGCAATAGAATTAGGTATTCCCATGCCGTCCATGAGCGCTTCGTTGGGATATTATGACTCTTATCGTAGTGAGCGATTACCGGCTAATTTGATCCAGGCGCAAAGAGATTTCTTTGGGGCACATACATTCGAACGTATTGATAAGCCAGGTATTTTTCACGCAGACTGGGAGGAAAAATGAATAAAGCCGAGCCTACTACTATAGTGATTTTTGGAGCGTCCGGTGATTTGACGAGGCGCAAGTTAATACCGGCCTTGTATCAGTTGGTCTTGGAAGGTCTGCTTGCAAAAGGGACCAGGATAGTCGGGTTTGCCAGACGAGAAAAATCTCATGAACAATTTCGTGTTGAAATTGAAGAAGCACTCGTGGAGTTTGCCCGGTCTAATCCGAACGCCGGTGCCACTGAATTACAGGTATTCAGCTCATCTTGTTATTACCAGACCGGAAGCTATGATAACAGCAAAAGCTTTCATGATTTAAAAGAACTGCTGGAAAAGATTGATGAAGAACAGGGAA